>JBHALY010000152.1:0-16726 GCA_041827905.1 Neisseria dentiae | reverse complement strand
TTTCCTGCACGCCGGCTTCGCCGTCGGGCACGCTGTGTACGCTCAAACCTTCGGCCGTTAGGTATTCGGTTAACAGCTCGGTTAACAAAGCATCATCATCTACCAATAATACGCGACTCATGGTCTGTCCTTTATATGGTTACTGTGGCAGCCGCCTGCTCGGGCGGCCGTTGGATATGCTGCGAATCTTAACATGCAAATCGTCTTCGTTGATAGCGTGTGTTTCTATGCTTTTGCGCTTTTTTGCAATGCGGCCGACGGCCTTTACATTTCAGACGGCCTGTTTACAGAGCAGCAGATTTTTAAATATCACATTGTTTTTCTTTAGGATATTTTTCATTAAACTCTTTACAGGCCGCTTTAATCTGCTCTTCCAGCGGCATCAGGAGGCCGTTGCTGCGTATCTTTTCTGCATAATGCGGCATCATAAACGGATAATAAAGATAAACTTTGCGCAGCCATTCGCGCGCCTCTTTCTCTTTGCCCATGCGGTAGCTGTATAACCCCGCCTGATAGGCGTTGGAATACGGGCGGAACAGCAACGCTTCGGATGCGGCTTCCTCCGCCCACGGCTGCAACACTTGGTCAGCCGGATTGGCGCGGCGGGTCAGCGACAGTTGGGCGTAGTAACGCAGCATGGGTTCGGTTTCGGCAATCCGGTTCAGGCCGCTGATTTTTTCTGCCGCCTGCACCACGGTTTCGCCTTTGGGCTGGCGGTCGAAGGCGGTCAGATCGGTATAAACAAAGCCCAGGCGGACGATACCCACCAACAAAAACACTGCCAGCACCGCACCGCCGATATTGTGTCTTTTAACCGATTGTAGGCCGTCTGAAACATCGCTTTCGCGCGCGGGCGACAAGCTCATCATCAGAGCAAACGGGGTGAGGAAATAAATATACCAAAGCGGGTATTCCAGCATACTGTGGCAAAGCGACACGGTCATCATCGCCAACAGCAGCAGCGAAGCGGCGTTTGCAGGCCGCTTTATCATACGCCACACAACCGCAACAAACCCCAACACCACGGCCAGCGTGCCGGCCAGCCCCGTTTCGGCCAGCAATTGGAAAAATAAGTTGTGCGAATGGGTGAACAGCACGTTCAGATGGTTGGGCGTAAACTGCCCAGTTTCGGCTTGTGCCAAAAAGCCTTGCAGCGCATAACTGCCCCAGCCGCGCCCCCATAACGGCGCCGACAAAAACACCGCCCAAGCCTTGCGCCACTCCACCTCGCGGGCGGAACCGCCGAAACTGCTGCCTTCAACGCGCTCCAGCGCCGTGTCGTATTGCACGTCCGAAAACAAATCGAGCAGCGGGCTGATACCGAACTGCACCGCCACCGTCATCACCAGCGTAAACAGCATAATCAGCACGATACGGTTGGCTTCGCGCCCCGCCAATATCCGCCAAAACGGCAGCAGCAGCCCCACACCCAGCACATAAGTGAAAATCGTGCGCGAATTCACCAAGCCCAAGGCAGAGGTAAGCGCCAACACCGCCAGAAAACCCAGCCAGCCGGGCATTCTGCGCTGCGCCCACAGATACGACGCCGCCAACGTGCCCCACATCAGATAATGCCCTAAATGGTTGCGCTGCCCGAGCTGGCCGCTGATTTCGCGCACGCCCCGGTAGGCCACTATGCCGTGGAACATTTCCGCCGACGCCCAGCCGGTAAACTGCAACAGCACCACCGCCGCCTGCACCAACGCGCCACCGAGCAAAACCCACGCCAACACCGACACCACCCGTTCTTGGCCGAATCCGGCCACCCAGCCCCGACAGGCCCATGCCGCCAGCGCCAGAATCACAAACGATGCCGTTACCATGTCGTTCATGCCCGGGTAAAGCAAATCCATCGCCCGCGCCTGCACCCACCAAAACGCCGCCAATGCCAGAAAATAGACGCCCGCCGCCGGCACTTTCACGTTTAAACGGCCAAACAGCGCCGTTAACAGCAGCAGTATCACCGCACCGGCCAGCGAACCGGCCTCAAGGTAAAAGCTCGACAGCGGCCCCACTCGGTAAAGCGACACAAACGGCGCCACGCAAATCCAGATAAAGCAAAACCACAACGGCCACAAACGCATGGTCCACACCGTTTCGCGGCCGTCTGAAAACGAAATCTCTCTAAACATTTCCAACCGCCTTACGCTGTTGTTTCACATAAGCCAAACAGGCAACGAAAAACGCCGCCGAACACAGCAACGCCGCCGCCGAGCAGACGCGGCTGGCTGCCGAAGCATCAAACAGGCGCACCACCGCTTCGGCAAAATACGGCAAAATCAGCAGACTACTGTATTGAAAAGTATAAACCCTGCCCTTGAGAATACCGGCCAGCGGCAGGCACAAAGGCAGCGCCTTCAGCGCCAGCCACGAACCGCCCGGCCGCAGCGGCGCCAGCCACAACTCCCAGGCAAGGCTGATAAAAATCAGCGCCAGCAGGCTGGCCACGGCCAATTTATGCGGCCGGCTTTTGCCGGCGGCGGATTGTTGTGCATCCATTATTTCAGTTTCCAACATCATTCGGCGTTCCGGTCGGGCCGTCTGAAAAGTTCGAGCTTATTTTCAGACGGCCTAATCGGGTTAGTTTGCTTTCAGGCGGAAAAATTCCCGTTTGCCGGAAAGAGCCGCATATTCGATTGCTTTGTCATAAGCAAAATACGATAAACCAAACCGCCTGAAAATTTTTCAGACGGCCTGAAATCCCTAGAGAAGAAACACATCAGTCGGCGGCGCTTTCTGCTTCCTGCCGCAACGGCACGGGTTTCACAAAGCGGCAGAACCACAACCCCGCTTCATAAAGCAGAATCAGCGGCACCGCCAGCAGCACCTGCGAAATCACGTCGGGAGGCGTAATCACGGCGGCCACCACAAACGCCCCCACAATCACATACGGGCGCGCGGCTTTCAGCTGCGCAACCGACACCACACCCATGCGGTTGAGCAAAACCACCACCACCGGCACTTCAAACGTGGTGCCGAACGCCACAAACATCCCCAACACAAAAGAGAGGTATTTATCGATATCGGTGGCCATGCTCACGCCCAGCGGCGTAACCCCCGCCAGAAATTTGAACACCACCGGAAACACCAGAAAATAAGCAAACGCCATGCCGCCGAAAAACAGCACCACGCTGGAAAACACCAGCGGCATCACCAGCCGTTTTTCGTTTTGGTAAAGCGCGGGCGCCACAAACGCCCACACCTGATAAAGCGTGTGCGGCAGCGTCAGCAGAAACGCCGCCATCAGCGTTACTTTCACCGGCACGAAAAACGGCGCAATCACATCAGTGGCAATCATGCTGGTGTTGGCCGGCAGCGTGGCCATCAGCGGCTGCGCCACAAAGGTATAGAGCTTTTGCGCAAACGGCATCAGGCCGAAAAAACACAGCAGCATCACTACGGCAATCCACATCAGGCGGCGGCGCAGTTCGATCAGATGCTCAACCAGCGGTTGGGAGGGTTGTTCGATTTCAGACACCGTTCACTCACTTCTTGCGCACGCGCAACTGCGGTTTGGGGCGGTGGCGCGGGCGCATATCGCGTTTGCGCCGCATCGCCTGTTTATGCAGAGAGGCCGTCTGAAAACCGCCGCCGAAAGATGCGGGGTTTTCAGACGGCGTTAAATAAGATGCCCATGCCGCCCCCTGCCCCGCTTCCGGCGAATCCGCAACTGCCAGCGGCCTGCCGTGTTCGTCCACGCCGAAATCGGCGGGCGTGCGCTGTTCGGGCACGCGCTCCCACGGTTTGAGGCCGCTCGAAATCTCGTTCAGGCTGCTTTGCGCGCTTTCGCCCACGCTGCCGATTTCGGTGCGGAGGTTTTCGGCGGCCGATTCGAATTCCTGCTTGGCTTTGCGCAGCTCTTCCATTTCCACCTGCGCGCTCAACTCCTGCTTCACGCTGCTAACCATACGCTGCACACGGCCGACCAGGTTGCCCGCCATGCGCGCGGCTTTGGGCAGCCGCTCGGGGCCGAGCACCACCAACGCCACCGCGCCGATCAGCAAAAGCTCGCTAAAGCCGAAATCAAACATGGTTTAGGCCGACTTGTTGTCGTCTTTTTGATGTTCGATCACATCGTCTTTTTTGGCTTGGCCGGCTTCGTTGCCCTCGTTCAGGCCCTGTTTGAAATCGTGCACGGCGCCGCCCAAATCTTTGCCGACATTGCGCAGTTTTTTGGTGCCGAACACCAAAACCACAATCACCAGCACAATCACCCAGTGCCAAATAGAAAAGCTGCCCATTGTTAATCCTTTAACTTCAATAATCTAATAATGTTTCAGACGGCCTGACGCGCTTTATGCGGGCCGCCCCAAAATATGGATATGCAGGTGGAACACTTCCTGCCCGCCGCCTTTGCCGGTGTTGACCTGGGTTTTGAAACCGTTGGTCAAACCCGCCGCTTCGGCGATTTGCGGCACTTTCATCATCATTCTGCCCAACAGCGCTTCATGCTCCGGCTGCGCGTGCGCCAGCGAATCGAAATGCACTTTCGGAATCAGCAGCAGATGCACGGGCGCGGCGGGGTTGATGTCTTTGAAACACAACATTTCGCCGTCTTCATACACCACCGATGCGGGGATTTCTTTGGCGGCGATTTTGCAGAAAATACAGTCTGTCATCAGAAGATACTCCAATTATTTTTTTGCAAAGACTTGCAGGCCGTCTGAAAACAGGCTTTCAGACGGCCTGCCTTGCAAGAGGGGGAATTGTAATACAGTTTCAACACGCGAAGCTATTTTTAAACCGAAGCTATTTTTAAACCGAAGCCGTTTTTAAACCGCTATGCCGCATCAGTTTTCCTGCCGCGCGGCTTTCTCCACCAGTCCCGACAGGCCCTGCCGGCGCGCCAGCTCGTTAACCACGTCTTCCACCCGCAGGCCGTGGTGCGCCAGCAGCACCTGCGTGTGAAACCACAAATCGGCCACTTCATACACCAAATGCTCACCGCCGCCGTCTTTCGAGGCCATCAGCACTTCGCCCGCCTCTTCGATCACTTTTTTCAGGATTTTGTCTTCCCCTTTGTGCAAAAGCTGGGCAACGTAAGACGTTTCGGGGTTTTGCCCCTTGCGGGAATCAATCACGTTTTGGATTTCAATCAGCACTTGTTCGGTCATTTCTCTCTTCCGTTTCAGGAAAATATTAACTTTTCAGACGGCCTCAACCGTGCGGTTTGCCGTAAATTTCCGTTTCGCTTTTCAACACCGCATCCGCCGTTTGCCATGCGCCGTCGCGCCACACGCGGTAGAAACAGCTTTCGCGGCCGGTGTGGCAGGCGATACCGCCCGCCTGTTCGATTAGCATCACCACCGCATCGCCGTCGCAGTCTAACCTAAGTTCGCAAACTTTTTGCGTATGCCCAGATTCTTCGCCCTTCATCCACTGTTTTTTGCGCGAACGGCTGTAATAATGGGCGAAACCCGTTTCGGCGGTTTTTTGCAGGGCTTCGGCGTTCATCCACGCCACCATCAGCACGCGCAGGGTTTGCGCGTCTTGCGCGATGGCACACACCAAACCGTTAGCGTCGAATTTCACGCTTTCTAATAATGCTTGCGACATGGTTTGTGTTCCTTCCGTATTTCAAGATATTGCAAAATTATGCTTCCGCAGGCCGTCTGAAAAGCTAAGCCCTCGCCCGCACATCAAACGCATGGCGCAACCCTTCACCTATCATCACCAACAGCAGCAGCATCACCGTTAACGCGCCCACGGCGGATAAACCTATCCACCAGGCATCGAGATTGTCTTTGCCCTGCGCCAAGAGTTCGCCCAGGCTCGCTTGCGAAGCGGGCACGCCCAAGCCTAAAAAGTCCAAACTGGTGAGCGCCAGCACCGCACCGGAAATGCGGAACGGCAGAAACGCCAGCACGGGCGTGAGGCTGTTGGGCAGAATGTGCCGCCACATGATGCGGCCGTTGGAAACGCCCATGCTTTTGGCGGCCAGCACATAATCGGCCTGACGGTTTTTCAGAAACTCGGCGCGCACGTAATCCGAAAGCCCCATCCAACCGAACAGCGACAGAATCACCAACAGTACCAGCAGGCCGGGGTTGAAAAACGACGACAAAATAATCAGCAGGTAAAGCTCGGGCAGGCCGCCCCAGATTTCGAGAAAGCGCTGCATCAGCAAATCGACCCGGCCGCCGAAATAGCCCTGCACCGCGCCTGCCGCCACGCCGATCAGGGTGGTTACGGCGGTAAGCGCCAGCGCAAACAGCAGCGAATCGCGAAAGCCGTACACCAGCCGCGCCAGCACGTCGCGGCCGCGGTCGTCGGTGCCGAGCCAATGCCTTTCAGACGGCCCGGCCGGATCGGGCTGCGTGTCGAATTCGTTTAAGGTGTTGGCGGCATAAGGGTTGGGCAGATACACGGCATAATTGCCGCCGGTGGTGATATTGCGGCGCACCAGCGGGTCGAAATAATCGGCGGGCGTGTCGAAATCGCCGCCGAACTCGGTTTCGTTATAGATGTTGGCCAGCGGAAAATAATAGCGGCCGTCGTATTTCACCCATAAGGGCTTATCGTTGCTCCACACGGGCGCCAGCAGCGCCACGGCAAACAGCACCGCAAGCAGGCGCAGCGCCAGCCAGCCGCGCTTGTGCTGTTTGAATGCCTGCCAGGCTTGGGAAGAGAATATTTTCTGCATGGTGTGTTGTGATCGTTGCGACAGGCCGTCTGAAAGCGTTTCAGACGGCCTGAGGTTTATTTCTGCCCGCCGAAATGGATGCGCGGGTCAACCCAGGAATACGAAATATCCGACAGCAGTTTCGCCAGCAGCCCCATCAGTGTAAACACATACAGCGTGCCCATCACCACCGGATAATCGCGCTTCATCACCGCTTCGTAGGAAAGCAGCCCCAAGCCGTCGAGCGAAAACAGGGTTTCGATCAGCAGGCTGCCGGTGAAAAACGCGCCGATAAAGGCGGCGGGAAAGCCGGTAACCAACGGGATCATGGCATTGCGGAACACGTGTTTCCACAAAATCTGCCGCTCGGGCAGGCCTTTGGCGCGGGCGGTGTAAACATATTGGCGGCGGATTTCTTCGAGAAACACGTTTTTGGTGAGCACCGTCATCACCGCCAGATTGCCCGCCACCGAAGCGGTAACCGGCAGCGCCATGTGCCAGAGATAGTCTTTGATTTTGGCGGCCGTGCCGAGCGTGTCCCAATCGTCGCCCACCAAACCGCCCTGCGGAAACCAGGCGAAAAAGCTGCCGCCGCCGAAAAACACCAGCAGCACCAAACCCAAAACGAACGGCGGCACGGTATAGCCGATTAACACCACCGCGCCCGACACAACGTCGAACCGCGAACCGTCGCGCACGGCTTTGGCAATGCCCAAGGGAATACAGATGAAATAAGTGAGAAAAAACGTCCACAAACCCAAGCTCATCGACACCGGCATTTTTTCTTTCACCAGCTCGAACACGGTTTGGTGGTGGAAAAAACTCTCGCCCAAATCAAAACGCACGAAGCGGCCGACCATTTCGATAAAGCGCGTGAGCGGCGGTTTGTCGAAGCCGTATAGGGCGTTGAGCGCGGCCATATCCTCCGCACTCAGACGGTTGCCGCTTTTGAGCATACCGCCCGCCGCAGCCGTTTCGCCGCCCGCTCCGGTTTGGGTGAGCTGCTGCACCATCTGCTCCACCGGCCCGCCGGGCACGAACTGGATCACGGCAAACGTTACCGCCAGAATGCCCAACAGCGTGGGTACCAGCAGCAGCAAGCGTTGGAAAATATAACGCCACATCACGCGTCTCTTTATAAATAGAGCGGATTCAATTAATTTTCGATACAAGGCAGCAAGCCGAAGACAGTACAAGTAGTACGGCAAGGCGCAGCAACGCCGTAGCGAAATTTAAGTTAATCCGCTATAACGGTTTGGAAAATGCGGGCATCTTATCAAGATTAAGGCCGTCTGAAAACGGAAAACCGCAGCGCTTGAACACGCTGCGGCCGGATTCTGAAAACAAACGGTGCGAAACCCGCAAACCGTTATTTGCAGTTTACGCCTTGGATTTTCGGGGTGTCGCCGTCGCCCACTTTAAATACGCACTTGGTGGCGCTGCTGCCTGAAACAGTGAGGCTGCCGCCGGCCAGATTCAGGTTAACCGGTTCTTTCACCCCCATGCTCACGGCGGTGGCGGCGAGTTTCTGCACGTTGTCTTGAGTGTAAGGTGTGTTGTTAGAAGCTACTTTGATTTCTTTGGCCGCATAAGCATTGGCGCTGAAAGCAAGCGCGGCAACGGCAGACAGGGCAAAGAATTTGGTTTTGTTCATGGAAGTGTTTCCTTTGGATAATGGCGCGATACATACGCCGGTGTATGCAGAATAGGGGCAAACGGCGGCGGCGGCAAGCGGCGGGGTGTTTTTTACGCTGCGCTGTTGCAATCTGGTGCAGGTTTACATAATTTTGCAGGATACTTCCTTAAGTATAGTGGTTTAAATTCAGAATAGGACAAGGCGCCGAGCCGAAGACAGTACAGATAGTACGGAACCGATTCTGTTGCCGCTTCAGCGGCTTACAAAATCGTTCTCTTTGAGCTAAGGCGAGGCAACGCTGTACTATTTTGAATTTAAGCCACTATATAAATAAAAAGTTTCAGACGGCCTGTTCACATCCGTAAAGGCCGTCTGAAAACAATTTCCAAGCAATCAGAAGGTAAAGCCCGTTTCCAACTCTTCGTCGCCCACCAAGTCCACCAGCAGCGCATACAGCGGCGCCAAGTCGTGATAGCGGCGCGAAGCGCGGCGCAGGTAGTTTAAGAAGCGCGGGATTTCGGGGCGGTATTTGTCTTTGCCGTCGCGGTAATAGAGGCGTGCGAAAATGCCCGCCACTTTCAGATGGCGCTGCACGCCCATCCATTCGAACCAGCGGTAAAACTCGTCGAACTGCTCCGGCACGGGCAGGCCGGCGGCGCGCGCCTTTTCCCAATAGCGGATCACCAAATCCAACACGAATTCTTCTTCCCATTCGATAAAGGCATCGCGCAACAGCGACACCAAATCGTAGGCAATCGGGCCGTAGAGCGCGTCTTGAAAATCCAGCACGCCCGGGCGGCCTTCGGCCAGCATCAGGTTGCGGACGATATAGTCGCGGTGCACATACACCTGCGGCTGCGCCAACAGGGGCGGCAGCAGCGCTTCAACGGTTTGGTTCCACCATTCGCGCTGCTTGAAATTCAGGGTTTTGCCCAACTCTTTGGCCACAAACCATTCGGGGAACAGGTTGATTTCGCGCAGCATCACTTCGCGGTCGTATTCGGGCAGCAGGCCGGGGCGGCTGTTTTTCTGCAAAACCACCAATTCGTCGATGGCTTCGAGCAGCAGCGCTTTATCGGCCAATTCATTATCCGTCTGCTGCATGGCGGTTAAAAAAGTGGTGTTGCCCAAATCGTTTAACACCATAAAGCCGAGTTTTTCGTCAACATGCAGAACCTGCGGCACGTTTATCATGTCGAATAATTTCTGTACTTTCAGATAAGGCGCCACGCTCATTTTATCGGGCGGCGCATCCATGCACACAACCGTGCCGCCGTCTGAAAAAGCGGCACGGAAATAACGTCGGAAATCCGCATCGGCGGCGGCAAAACTCAATTCAAAAATCCGGTTCGGGTAAACCGTTTCAAGCCAGTTTTTCAGTTCGGTTTGTCGTTGCATGATGGTTTTTTTGATTTTTCGGGTTAGAATAGCCGCTATTCTAACTGGCAAAACCGATTTAAGGTGAGACTTTGGCTCGTTTATTTTCATTAAAACCGGTGGTGGTCGCTTTGGGCGTAGGCTTCGGCGCGGCGGCTTCGGCGCAGGCCGCAGACGGCTTGTCGCTGGGCAACACCTGCCTGAACTGCACCCCCGAAAAACTGAAAAACGCAGCGGCGGCACACACCGTGCCCGAAATCAAACGCAGCGGCGGCGAGCCGCTGCCCGCCGACTACACCCGCGTAACCGCCGATTTGGTAGAAGGCCAAACCAACGTAAAAGTGCGTGCCGAAGGCGATGTGATTATCGAGCGCAACGACCAGATATTAAACGCGCAGTGGGTAAATTACGACCAAACCGCCGAAACCGTTACCGCCGGCAATACTTTCGTGCTCTACCAAAACGGCACCACCGTTACCGGCGAAAACGTGCAATATAATCTGGCCGAGCGCACCGGCACCGCACACAACACCCGTTTGGAAAGCGAGCAAAACGGCCGCCGTCTGCAAAGCGTGAGCGAATCGGCCGAAATGCAGGGCAACGGCCGCTACAAATTAATCAACACCAAATTCAACACCTGCGAACCGGGCGACGCAAGCTGGTATATCAAAGCCAAAAGCATAGAAGCCGACCAAAACACCGGCATCGGCGTGGCCAAAGGCGCTTCGCTGGTGTTCGGCGGTGTGCCCGTTCTCTATACGCCGTGGGCGGATTTTCCGCTTAACGGCAACCGCAAAAGCGGCCTTTTGGTGCCCACCGTCGGCCTCGGTTCAGACGGCCTCGAACTGGATTTGCCCTATTATATGAACCTCGCACCCAATTACGACGCCACCATCACCCCCGGCGTTATCGGCAGCCGCGGCGCGCGCATCGGCGGCCAGTTCCGCTACCTGCAACCGAAATACGCCGGCCAGGTTGAAGGCACTTGGATGCCCGACGACCGCAAAAGCGAACACAACAACCGCTACCAGTTCAAGTTCAACCACAACCAGCAATTCACTTCGAAGCTCAGCGGCGGCATCGACTATAACCGCGTTTCCGACAACGACTACTACCGCGACTTCTACGGCCAAGACGACATCGCCGCCAACGTCAACCTCAACCGCCAGGTTTGGCTGAACTACAACGACACCCTGTGGGGCGGCGCGCTCGGCGGCCACTTCACCGTACAGAAATACCAAACGCTGGCCAATATCTACGGCTATAAAGACGAACCCTACGCCATCATGCCGCGCCTGCAAGGCACTTGGAACAAAAACATCGGCAACGCCCAAATAGACGTGTTCGGCCAGTTCACGCGCTTCGACCACGACAGCAAACAATCGGGCAAACGCGTGGTGATCAAACCCAGCGTAAAATGGGATTTCCACAACTCATGGGGCTATATCCGCCCGAAAATCGGCGTGCACTCGGCCTATTACGATTTGGAAGAGTTCGGCAGCAGCCCTTCCCGCACCGCCAGCCTCACCCTGCCGATTTTCAACATCGACAGCGGCATGACCTTCGAGCGCAAAACCTCGTTTTTAGGCAGCGACTATATCCAAACGCTGGAACCGCGCCTGTTTTACAACTACATCCCCACCAAGTCGCAAAACGACCTGCCCAATTTCGACACCTCCGAAAACAGCTTCAGCTACGACCAGCTTTTCCGCGAAAACCTCTATTCGGGTAACGACCGCGTTAATTCGGCCAACAGCATTTCCACCGCCGTACAAACCCGCTTCCTCAACCCCCGCAACGGTGCCGAATTGTTCCGTGCCGGCATCGGCCAGAAGTTTTACCTGAAAAACGACAACGTACAGCTCGACGGCAGCATCGGCCGCTACCCGCGCAACCGTTCCGACTGGGTAGCGTTTGCCAACGGCAAAATCACCGACAGCATCCGCATGGATGTCGATATCCACTACAACCAAAACGAAAGCCGCGCCGAAAGCTATTCAACCGCCCTGCTCTACAACCCCGAACCCGGCAAGGTATTGAGCGCGCGCTACAAATACGGCCGCAACGAAAAAATCTACCTGCAAGACGACGGCGTATATTTCTACGATAAAATCCGCCAAATCGACTTGGCCGCCCAATGGCCGATTGCCAAAAACCTTTACGCCATCGCCCGATACAACTACGAGCTGCAAGGCAGAAAACCGATTGAAATGCTCGCCGGCATCGAATACAAAAGCGGTTGCGGCTGCTGGGGCGCCAGCATCGTCGGCCAACGTTACGTAACCGGCCTCAACAGCACCAAAAACGCCGTATTCTTCAACCTGCAACTGAAAGACTTGAGCAATATCGGCAACAACCCCTTTGAAAAACTACGCTTGGCCGTTCCCGGCTACAGCAAATCCAACGAGGTAGTCAAACCATGAATTTCAAACCCCTGATGCTAGCCGCCGCCCTCGGTTTGGCGCTGCAAACCGCACAAGCCGCCGAAGTAAAGCATGTGGACGGCATCGCCGCCGTGGCAGGCAACGAAGTGATTACCCAGCGCGACGTGCGCCAAGGCATGGCCGAAGCCCGCAGCCGCTTGGGTAAAAACGTTAACGAAGACGAACTGCGCACCCAAGTGTTGCAGCAGCTGATCAACCAATCACTGATCGTACAGGCCGGCAAACGCCGCAACATCACCGCCGGC
This sequence comes from Neisseria dentiae, assembly GCA_041827905.1. Taxonomy (GTDB): domain Bacteria; phylum Pseudomonadota; class Gammaproteobacteria; order Burkholderiales; family Neisseriaceae; genus Neisseria; species Neisseria dentiae_B. Next base: position 4,402 of record JBHALY010000152.1, on the reverse strand, counting down.
GATGCCGAAATCGACGCCGCCTTAAGCGACATCGCCCAATCCCGCAAAACCACCGTCGACGGCCTCTACGCCCAAGCCGCCAAAAGCGGCGTGAGCAAAGCCGCCATGCGCCGCAGCATTGCCGACAGCATCATCACCCAAAAAGTACGCCAGCAGGCCGTGATGCAGCAAAGCCGCGTGAGCGATGCCGAAGTGGACAGCATGATCGCCCACGCCAAACAGCAAGGCACAACCTTGCCGCAAGGCGAACCGCTGCGCCAATACCGCGCCCAACACATTCTGCTGAAAGCCGAAAACGCCAATGCCGCCAAAGCCGCTGAAAGCGGCATCCGCAAAATCTACAACCAAGCGCGCAGCGGCACCGACTTTTCCGCACTCGCCCGCCAATATTCGCAAGACGGCAGCGCAGCCAACGGCGGCGATTTGGGCTGGTTTTCAGACGGCCAAATGGTGCCCGAGTTTGAAAACGCCGTGCACAACCTGAAACCCGGCCAAGTCAGCCGCCCCGTGCGCAGCCAATTCGGCTGGCACATCATCAAACTGAACGACGTGCGCGAAGCAGGCACGCCCGAAGAGCGCCAACGCGAAGCCGTGCGCCAGTATATCGCCCGCCAAAAAGCCGAGCAGGCCACCGTTAACCTGCTCAAAGAGCTGCACGAAACCTCGTATGTAGAAATCCGCCGCTAAGCTAGGCGTGTAACATACAGCAACAGCCGTAGCAATAAGGCCGTACCTCTGCAAAACCTATTTGCAGAGGTACGGCCTAAGTTTTTCGAGAACCGCTTGCTTTCGGGATTTACAGTTCCAGCTTATCCAAGCCCATGGCTTTGTCCATCGAGCCGATTTCGGTGTGGAAAGCCACGCCCAAGCGGTTCCAGGCGTTGATTTGGGCGATGGAAAACACGATGTCGCACAGCTCCTGCTCGCTCAACACGGTCAGCGCGCGGCGGTAGAGTTCGTCGCTCAAACCTTCGGGGCTGAGTTTGGTTAACGCCTCGGTCAGCTCCAGCGCCATCCGTTCTTTTTCGGAAAACAGATTGCTTTCGCGCCAAACGGCAACATGATGCAGGCGCATTTCGCGCTCGCCGTGTTTGCGGGCGGTTTTCACGTGCATATCCAGGCAAAACGAGCAGCCGTTCAGCTGCGACGCGCGTATTTTGATGATTTCCTTCATCAGGATATCAATCGACAAACCGCCCAGCGCGCCTTCCACTTTCAACATTTCGTTAAACACTTTCGCGCCTTTGGCGGGGTAGTCCAGTCTCTGCATGATTAAGCTCCGTTCGTTTCAATGGGTTTTCAATAGTTTGAAGTATAACAAAAGGCCGTCTGAAAACTTTCAATTTTTCAGACGGCCTTTTGTTATAATCGTTCCTTTTTCCGCACGCCGTCCCGCACCGATGACCGCCCCCAAAGCCCTCGCCCTGCTCGGCCCCACCGCCGGCGGCAAAACCGGCCTCGCCCTGCAAATCGCCGAACACCTGCCCGTGGAAATCATCAGCCTCGATTCCGCGCTGGTTTACCGCGGCATGGACATCGGCACCGCCAAGCCCACCGCCGCCGAACGCGCCGCCGTGCCGCATCACTTAATCGACATCATTTCGCCGCTCGAAGCCTACAGTGCCGCCGACTTTGTGCGCGACTGCGTGCGGCTGGCGCACGAAATCGGCGCGCGCGGCAAACTGCCGCTGATTGTGGGCGGCACCATGATGTATTTCCACGCCCTCACCGAAGGCTTGAACGCGCTGCCCGAAGCCGATCCCACCGTGCGCGCCGCCTTGCAAGCCGAAAAAGCCGCACACGGGCTCCCGCACCTCTACCGCCGCCTGCAAGCAGCCGACCCCGCCACCGCCGCGCGTTTGGAACCCGCCGACAGCCAGCGTATCGAGCGTGCGCTCGAAGTATTCATCCTTACCGGCAAACCCTTGAGCCGCCATTTCGCCGAGCAGCAAACCTACACCCCGCCGCTAGATTTACACACCGTGGCACTGATTCCCGAAAACCGCGCCCTGCTGCACGCGCAAATCGGCAAGCGTTTCGCAGCCATGCTGGAACAAGGCTTTTTAAACGAAGTTGAACGGCTGCAAAGCGAATACCCCGCGCTCACCGCCGATATGCCTTCCATGCGCTGCGTGGGCTACCGTCAGGCGTGGGATTATCTGGCGGGTGCCTGCGGCTATCAGGAATTTATTGAAAAAGGCACCGCCGCTACCCGCCAGCTTGCCAAACGCCAGCTCACCTGGCTGCGCAAAACCCCGATCAACAAGGTTATCGACCCCTACGGCAACAACGGCAATATGCTTCAGACGGCCTTAGCCGAAGCCCGGCAACATTTCGGCGGCACGGCATAACTTGTTAACAATCTTTCCCCGCAACGGTTGTAATTTTATTAAAATAGCCCAAGCTTTAACGCTAGAAATAAAATACCAGCCTCAAACGAGATGAAGAAAAACAGCATCAAACCCACGCTGTACGCGCTATTGGGCAAACACGCCGACAACCCCGACTGTGTAGCCGTACTCAACGCCCTAACCGATTTTCTGCGCAAGGGCGGCGCCAAACACGCTTCGGCGCGCTTCGATGCGCTGATTGAAGTTTTCAGCGAAAACGAAGCCCTGTGCCGCCAGTTTGCCAAACGCTTTTACACCTGGCTCGCGCAAGTGCGCATCTATCCCGCGCTGGTGGGCTTGGGCATTTTTTCGCGCAGCGGTTTCGCACGCGAGATGGGTATGCGCCTTTACGAGCGCTTCAGCCCTTCTTATAAAGATTTGAACAACCTGCGCGATATTTTTCTTTATCTCTTCCACTCGAAAAACGACGGCAGATGGCTCGCTGTCGTGTCGGCCAAACAATGGCTGAAACTCTACTGCCTGATCAGAAACCACGCCGACACCGCCGCCGTTCAGACGGCCTCGCGCCAGCTCACGAAAGCACGCCTGCACGCTTTGGAAATGCTTTCCGTGTGGGTGGCCGCCGAGGCGCTCGATCAGGATTTGATCCGCATCGAACCGCGCCTGCTCGACACCAACTCCGCCTTTATCGCCCTCCAGCGCGAAACCGCCAAACTGGCCGAACACTACCAAACCGAAACCGCCCCCTACGACACCGCCCATATCGAAGTGATGCTCGACCAATGCCGCAGCCAGATAGAACGCCTGCGCCGCCGCGGCACGGGCGCAGGCTCCGGCTCATCGGTGAAAGTGGCCCATTTAATCGAACGGCTGGCGCAAACCGTAGAGCGGCTCGAGCTGCTGCTCAATATCCAAACCGGCCGCCGCCCCGAATACCACACCGCCGTTCTGCTCAGCTCGATGACCACCGCCGCCGTCGAACAGCGCAGCACCGACCAACTGTGGCACAGCAGCGTGAAAATGCTGGCCAAAAGCATCACCGAAAACAAAAGCAACCGCGGCGGACACTACATCACCCGCAACCGCAGCGAATATTTCGCCATGCTGCGTTCGGCGGCAGGCGGCGGCGTGCTGATCGCCCTGATGGCGCTGAACAAAATCCACATCGGCGGCATGGGCTTCAGCGAATTCACCACCTCATTGCTCAGCGGCCTGAACTACGGCTTAGGGTTTATGATGATCCAACTTTTGGGGTTAACCGTTGCCACCAAACAGCCCGCCATGACCGCCGCCAGCTTTGCCGAACAGGTGGAACACAACGAAAAGGGCCGCGCCGTCGATGTGAAACTCGCTTCGCTGCTGATAGACGTGGTGCGCTCGCAAAGCGTGGCCGTGTTCGGCAACGTCAGCGTGGCCGTGCTGCTGGCCGCACTGATTTCTGTGGCGTTCGCCGCCAACACCGGCACGCCGATTTTGAACGCCGACAACGTTGCCTACCAACTCAAATCGGTGCGCCCGTTCACCGAGCCGACCCTGTGGTATGCCGCCATTGCCGGCGTATGGCTGTTTTGTTCAGGCATTATCGCGGGCTTTTTCGACAACCGCGCCGACTATCTCGATCTGCGCCGCCGCCTCACCGTCAACCCGCTGCTCAGAAAAACCATGCCGCTGCGCGCGCGCCAGCGTTTCGGCGACTATATCCACCGCAACTACGGCTCGATGATGGGCAACTTTATTTTCGGCATGCTGCTGGGCATGACCGGCTACGTCGGCCACCTGCTCGACCTGCCGCTCGATATCCGCCATGTGGCGTTTTCGTCGGCCAACATCGGCTATGCCGCCGTAAGCGGCGATCTCGGCTTTGCCGCCTTTATGATTAACCTCGCCGGCGTGCTGCTCATCGGCCTAGTCAACCTGCTGGTGAGCTTCGCCCTCGCCCTCACCGTTGCCCTGCGCGCCCGCGGCACCCATATCGACAGCGTGCCCGCGCTCTTAAAAAGCACTTGGTTGCAGATTAAAGCCAACCCCCTGCACTTGTTTTTCCCCGTGCA
>JBHALY010000151.1:0-10202 GCA_041827905.1 Neisseria dentiae | reverse complement strand
TTACCGTTTCTAGTGCCGTTACGTTTAATGCTTCGGGAGGTGCAAAAAGGGCATTTTTTGTGTTCAAAACCTTTGAATCCTTGAAATCCTTTCAGGATAAGGCTTTCAAGGATTTTTAGCACCCATTTTGTCCCTTACGCTTTTTTTGCAAAGGTCTCAGGTGTTGGAAAAGGTCGGGTTGTTTACACCTTTTATACTAATCAGCTTTCGTTTTTGCTGAAATGATTGTTTCGTGCTTTCTGAGTATTATCAAGAACTACAAGGCTTCGCCGTGCCTTTCGGCATTCTCGGCAATCCTCAAAAATCCCAACAAACAAAAACCGCCGCATCCTTCATCACAGATGCGGCGGTTCGGTTTTCAGACGGCCTTATTTATTCAGCTCTTTGGCCAGATACAACCAAGTTTCGATCACGGTGTCGGGGTTGAGCGACACGGTTTCGATGCCTTCTTCCACCAGCCATTTGGCGAAATCAGGGTGATCCGACGGGCCTTGGCCGCAGATGCCGACATATTTGTTGTGCTTACGGCAGGCGGAAATCGCCAGATGCAGCATCACTTTCACGGCGGGGTTGCGCTCGTCGAACGTGCCGGCAATCGGGCCGCCGCTGTCGCGGTCCACACCCAAAGTAAGCTGGGTCATATCGTTGGAGCCGATGGAGAAGCCGTCGAAATATTGCAGGAACTGTTCGGCCAAGAGGGCATTGCTCGGCAGTTCGCACATCATAATCAGGCGCAGGCCGTTTTTGCCGCGCTCCAAACCGTTTTCTTTCAAGGCTTTAATCACAGCTTCGGCTTCGCTCAAGGTGCGTACGAACGGAATCATGATTTCCACATTGGTCAGCCCCATTTCGTCGCGAACGCGTTTGAGCGCCTGGCATTCCAGCGCGAAGCATTCTTTGAAATCGTCGGAAACATAGCGCGCCGCACCACGGAAGCCGAGCATGGGGTTTTCTTCGTGCGGCTCGTAAATGCTGCCGCCCAACAGATTGGCGTATTCGTTGGATTTGAAATCGGACATACGCACAATCACTTTGCGCGGGTAAACCGATGCGGCCAATGTGGCCACGCCCTCGGCGATTTTGTCCACATAGAAAGCCACCGGCGAGGCATAACCGGCGATGCGGTCATTGATTTCGGCTTTCAGATCGGCATCTTGGCTGTCGAAATCAAGCAACGCTTTGGGGTGGATGCCGATTTGGCGGTTGATGATGAATTCCATACGCGCCAAGCCGATGCCTTCGTTGGGCAGGCCGGAGAAGCTGAACGCCAGCTCGGGGTTGCCCACGTTCATCATGATTTTCACCGGCGATTTGGGCATATTGTCCAAAGCGATATCGGTTACTTCCACATTCAGCAGACCTTCGTAAATAAAGCCGGTGTCGCCTTCGGCACAGGATACGGTTACCTCTTGGCCGTCTGAAAGGGCGGAAGTGGCGTCGCCGCTGCCCACAACGGCGGGAATACCCAGCTCGCGGGCGATAATGGCGGCGTGGCAGGTGCGGCCGCCGCGGTTGGTTACGATGGCCGAAGCGCGTTTCATCACCGGCTCCCAATCGGGGTCGGTCATATCGGTAACGAGCACGTCGCCCGCCTGCACGCTGTCCATCTGCGAAATGTCTTTCACCAGGCGCACTTTGCCCTGGCCGACTTTCTGGCCGATGGCGCGGCCTTCGCAAAGGATTTTCTTGTCGCCGCTGATGCTGTAGCGGCGCAGGCTGCGGGTGCTGTCTTCCTGCGATTTAACGGTTTCGGGGCGGGCTTGCAGAATATAGAGCTTGCCGTCCACGCCGTCGCGGCCCCATTCGATGTCCATCGGGCGGCCGTAGTGTTCTTCGATAGTCAGCGCATATTTGGCCAGTTCGGTGATTTCTTCGTCGGAAATCGAGAAAGCTTTGCGGTCGGCTTCGGGCACGTCCACCACCTGCACCGATTTGCCGGCCTGGGCTTGCTCGGTGAAGGTCATTTTAATCAGTTTGGAACCCATGGTTTTGCGCAAAATAGCGGGTTTGCCTGCTTTCAGCGTGGGTTTGTGCACATAAAATTCGTCGGGGTTGACCGCGCCCTGCACCACGGTTTCGCCGAGGCCGTATGAAGAGGTAACGAACACCACTTGGTCGAAACCGCTTTCGGTGTCGATAGAGAACATCACGCCGGCCGCGCCGCTGTCGGAGCGCACCATGCGCTGTACGCCCGCCGACAAAGCCACGATATCGTGGGCGAAACCTTTGTGCACGCGGTAAGAAATGGCGCGGTCGTTATACAGCGAAGCGAAAACGTGTTTCATGGCTTCTTTAACGTTTTCCAGCCCGTTGATATTCAAGAAAGTTTCCTGCTGGCCGGCAAACGAGGCGTCGGGCAGGTCTTCTGCTGTGGCGGAAGAGCGCACCGCCACCGAAATCTGGTCGGTGCCGGCATCGGCCACCATCTTGTTCCAGGCTTCTTCAACGGCTGCGTCGAGTTCTTCGGGGAACGGCGTGTCTAAAATCCACTGGCGGATTTCTTTGCCCACGCGGGCAAGCTCGGTAACGTCTTCCACATCCAGGGCAGCCAGGGCTGCGGAAATACGTTCGTTCAGGCCGTTGTGCGCCAAAAAAGCGCGGTAGGCTTCGGCGGTGGTGGCGAAACCGCCCGGCACGCGCACGCCTTTTTCGGTAAGCTGGCTAATCATTTCGCCCAAAGAGGCGTTTTTACCGCCCACGCTTTCCACATCGGTCATGCGCAGGTTTTCAAACCAAATCACGTAATTTGCAGCCATGTTTTCAGTCCATTAAACAAGTTAAAAAAGAAATGAATTCGCGGGGTATTCTAACCACTCGGGCGGGCAGTGTCATGTGTTTTTATGCAGAAAAACACAGAGGCCGTCTGAAAAAATTGCCGACATTGTGCCGTGTAGTGGCGTGAAGCAATATGATAATCTGCTTTCGTTTTTTTGTTAACCCTTGTTAAACATAGAATTTGAAATAAGTTAACAAAATCTTCCGGCTGTTTAACGGCTGAATAATTAGCACAAAATGCCAATAAATTGTTATTTTATTAAATTAAATGTGTATTTCAAAATATGATTGTTTTGCTGTAACGGTTTGTAGTGAAAGCCGCCGCCATTGGCCGTTCACCCCGTGCAAATACCAAGCCGGCTGAAACGAATGATGTGGAAACACACCGCAGATGCGGCGTTTGCACCGCGCCCGAACAGTTTGTCGGCGGGGCATTGTGTAGTATGATGGCGGATATTTTTGCACCGCAACCCACCCGTCACATAATCAGCAGCTTTTGAGAGGAAAACTATGGCGCGCCGTTCTGCTTTTTTTATTTCCGACCGCACCGGTATCACATCGGAGAGCATGGGCGAGGCTTTGCTCGACCAGTTTGAAGGCGTGAATTTCAAACGCGCCACCTATCCGTTTATCGACACGCCCGAAAAAGCCCGCGCAATGGTACAGATTATCAATGCCGCCGCTGCCGACAGCGGCCTGCGCCCGCTGGTGTTCACCAGCATCATCAATGATGAAATCCGCAGCATCATCAAAAATTGCGACGGGCTGCATTTGAGCTTTTTCGATGCGTTTCTCGGCACCATCGAGCGCGAGCTGGGTTTGACCGCACGCCATTCGGTGGGCCGCACCCACGGCATCGGCGATACGCAGCGTTACGATGCGCGCATGGAGGCGGTGAATTTTTCGCTCAACCACGACGACGGCATCAGCGGCAAAGATTTGAAAGACGCCGATGTGATTCTAATGGGCGTTTCGCGTTCGGGCAAAACCCCCACCTGCCTGTATCTCGCGCTGCAATACGGCATCCGCGCCGCCAACTACCCGCTCACGCCCGACGATTTGGAAAGCAGCGACCTGCCGCGCATGGTCAAACCCTACAAACACAAGCTCTACGGCCTCACCATTTTGCCCGAACGCCTGCAAGCCATCCGCCACGAACGCCGCCCCGACTCCACCTATTCGCAGCTGAACACCTGCCGCCGCGAAGTTTCCGACGCACAGGCCATGTTCCGCGCCCACGGCGTTCCGTTCACCAACACCACCGACAAATCGGTGGAAGAGCTGGCCGTGAGCATCATGCAGGCCTGCCAGCTGAAACGGCGTTTCTGAGCGCGGCTCCGCCGTTTTTGCAACACAATGAGACCTTTGCAAAACTCTCAGATGTGGATGCAGTTCAAGGCGTAGCAGCGCAGCGAGCGCAGACATAACATGAAGTTAGGCAAGCGAGTGAGCAGCGCACAACGCAGAAATGCGCCGCAGATGAGGGTTTTGCAAAGGTCTAAAAATTTCTTTATTAAACATAATGTTAGACACTTCAGACGGCCTTTATGCTAATATGCAGGCCGTCTGAAAACCTATATGTCGAAACGAAAATGAGCAAACGCAAAGTTGAAATCAACAAAGGCAAAATTCAAGATAATGCCTTGAAAGCCCTGGTAAAATCCAACCTATTCCGCCACAAGGCGTTTAAAAACAAAAAAGGCAAAGGCGCATACAGCCGCAAAGACCGCCGCAACAACCCGTCAGGTTTTCCCTTCTCCGGAAAACCTGATTTTTTTACGCCGACGCAAACCGCCACCCGGCAAATTTCTTTTATCTTTTCCAACAATTTCTAACACAATACCCGCTTGCAGCCCGCAAACAATGCCTTATATTAAAGCTCTCCACCGTTAACGCATAAAAGGAAAACCATGAACTTCAACAACCTGCTCAACCAAGTTTTAGGCACCGTTCAGAAAACCGGCAGCAGCGTCGGCAAAAACTCCGACCTGATTGCGAAAATCGGCGGCGGCGCGGCGGTGGCCGGGCTGGCCTCTATGTTTCTGAAAAAGAAAAACACCAAAAAAATCGTTACCGCCGGCTCCATGGCCGCACTGGGCGCCTTGGCCTACCATGCCTACCAAAACTGGCAGCGCAACAATAACAACAACGGCGGCACGCAGCAAACCGTGTTGGACCAAGCCGCTTTCGAGCCTTCCGGCCAAGCCGCCGAAAACGCAGGGCGCATTATTCTACGCACCATGATTGCCGCCGCAGCCGCCGACGGTTTGATTGAAGACGAAGAGCGCCGCCTGATTCAAGCGGAAACCGGCAACGATCCCGAAACCGTGCAATGGGTCGACAACGAAGTGCAGCGCCCCGCCCTGCCCGCCGACATCGCCCGCGAAATCGGCGGCAACCAAGCGCTGGCAGCCGAAGCCTATCTTGCCGCACGCTTGGTTTGCGGCGATTTGGCGCGCAAGGAAATCGTGTTTTTGTCGCAACTCTCGCAAGCCCTTAATCTCGACGACAAACTGGTCGAAGCCTTAGAAAAACAGGCCGGCTTCTGATTCTCCGTTTACCGCCAAAACCAAAGGCCGTCTGAAAAGTTTTTCAGACGGCCTGTTTATTTATCAATATCCTGTTACACCGAATCCTTGCGGCTCTCTTTTTCCCTGACGGCCTTGGCCGCCCAATAAGAAGCCAGAAGCGAACCGGAAATATTATGCCACACGCTGAATATCGCGCTGGGCACGGCGGCCAGCGGCGTGAAATAGGCCGAAGCCAGCGCCGCACCCAAGCCGGAATTCTGCATACCCACTTCGATGGCCAGCGTTTTTTGCGCGTCGAAAGGCAGTTTGCACAGCTTGGCGGCCAAGAAGCCGAGCAGATAACCGATGCCGTTGTGCAAAATCACCACCCCTAAAATCAACAACCCGCTTTCGAGGATTTTCGGTTTGCTCGCGCCCACCACCGCACCGATAATCAGCACGATCGCCACCACCGACACTAACGGCAGCACACCCACCGCAGCCTCGGTCTGCTTTCTGAACAGCAAGTGCGCGGCCACGCCCAACACAATCGGTAGCAGCACCATTTTGGCAATCGAGCCGAACATCGCCGTGGCGGAAATATCCAGCCATTGGTTGGCCAGCAGGTAGAAAATCGCAGGCGTGAGCACGGGCGCCAGCAGCGTGCTGATGGAAGTTACCGCCACCGAAAGCGCCACATTGCCGCGCGCCAGATAAGTCATCACGTTCGAAGCCGTGCCGCCCGGGCAGGCACCCACCAAAATCACGCCCACGGCGATTTCGGGCGGCAGGTTGAAACCCACCGCCAGCGCATAGGCGGTGAGCGGCATAATCACAAACTGCGCCACCACGCCCACCAACACGGCTTTCGGATGACGGCCGAGAATTTTAAAATCGGCTGGCGAGAGCGTCAGCCCCATACCGAACATCACGATGCCCAACAGCAGCGGAATATGCGGCAGCACCCATTTGAAGGTTTCCGGCGCGACAAAAGCAATGCCTGCAAACAGGCCCGCCCACAAAGCGAAAGTTTGGCCGACAAAGCGGCTGAAACGGTTTAAAGCTTCCATAATCTTTCCGATAGGATAAAAAAGCGCAGAATACGCGAATTTTCAGGCAGATAAAAGATGCACGCGCGCACGCCAACGCCGTAAGCGTTTAAATTTCGGCTATAATCCTAACCTGCCTGTTATATTTCAGACGGCCTTTTGAAAATACCCGACATCATGAACAACCACACCGATTTACTGCACAACAAAATCAGCAACGGCGACTACATCCGCCTGATCAGCGACAACAGCCGCAACTTCAGCGCCGCCGAACACGAACTGCTGCGGGAAATCCTCAACGGTTTCGAGTTCGACGTGGTGCAGGCGCAGGCTTTGGCGCAGGCGGTGATGCAGCAGGCGCGCTTCGACCCCAACGCGCTGCACATCGAAAGCGACGACGACGAAGACATCACCGGCGTCTGCCCCCACTGCATCAACCCGCCCATGCCGCCGCTGCGGGATTACCTGGTTTGGCGGCAGCGCGCCGCTGCGTAACCCCGCCAAACAAACCCGAAGGCCGTCTGAAAACTATAGTGAACCCACTTACTCCGTTACGGCGTTGCTGCGCCTTGCCGTACTATCTGTACTGTCTTCGGCTTGCTGCCTTGTACCGAAGTAAGTGGATTCACTATAAATAACGAATCGCTTTCAGACGGCCTCCACACAACACACAAACAATTATGCTGCAAACCGACAACCTTTCCGCCGCCCAACCGCAGCGCATCATCACCGCGCAAAGCCTCTCCGCCCAAGAAGAGCTGCTCGAACGCGCCCTGCGCCCGAAAACGCTGGCCGACTATATCGGCCAACCCAAAGCCAAAGAGCAGCTGGCGATTTTCATCGCGGCGGCCAAAAAGCGCGGCGAAGCGCTCGACCACACCCTGCTGTTCGGCCCTCCCGGGCTGGGCAAAACCACGCTGGCGCACATCATCGCCAAAGAGCTGGGCGTCAACCTGCGCCAAACCAGCGGCCCCGTGCTCGAACGCGCCGGCGATTTGGCCGCGCTGCTCACCAACCTCGAACCGCACGACGTTTTATTTATCGATGAAATCCACCGCCTAAGCCCCGTGGTGGAAGAAATCCTCTACCCCGCGCTGGAAGACTACCAGCTCGACATCATGATAGGCGAAGGCCCCGCCGCCCGCTCGGTGAAAATCGACCTGCCGCCGTTTACGCTGGTGGGCGCCACCACCCGCGCCGGTATGCTCACCAACCCGCTGCGCGACCGCTTCGGCATCGTGTCGCGGCTGGAATTTTACGAAACACCCGATTTGGCCACCATCGTTACCCGCTCGGCCCAACTGCTGCAACTGAATATGGGCGAAGAAGGCGCGCTGGAAGTCGCCCGCCGCAGCAGGGGCACGCCGCGCATCGCCAACCGCCTGCTGCGGCGCGTGCGCGATTACGCCGAAGTGAAAAACGGCGGCCTGATCGACGCGGCCACCGCCGACGCGGCACTGGGTATGCTCGACGTGGATTCGGAAGGCCTCGACGTGATGGACAGAAAATTTCTCGAAGCCGTTATCGGCAAATTCGGCGGCGGCCCCGTGGGGCTGGAAAACATCGCCGCCGCCATCGGCGAATCCACCGACACCATCGAAGACGTTATCGAACCCTATCTGATCCAACAGGGCTTTCTACAACGCACCCCGCGCGGGCGCATGGCCACCGAACGCAGCTATCTGCATTTCGGGCTGCCGGTCGAAAAGTAACACCGGGCGGGTAGCAACAATCTCCCGCCACTAAGTTTCAGACGGCCTAAGCGCACTTTTCCATCTCTCACACAAACCGCCATGTTCACACCCGCCGATTCCGATTTCGACCGCCGCCACATCTGGCACCCCTATACCTCGGTGATCGAACCGCTGCCCGTTTACCCCGTTGCGCGCACCGAAGGCGTGTATATCGAGCTGGCCGACGGCCGCAGGCTGGTGGACGGCATGTCGTCATGGTGGTGCGCGCAACACGGCTACAACCACCCCGAGCTGGTCGCAGCCGCGCGGCGACAGCTCGAAACCATGCCGCACGTTATGTTCGGCGGCCTCACCCACGAACCCGCCGTGCGCCTGTGCCGCAGCCTGAAAACCATGCTGCCCGCAAACCTCGACTGCATTTTTTTGGCCGACTCCGGCTCGGTGGCGGTGGAAGTGTCGCTGAAAATGGCGCTGCAATATTGGCACGCACGCGGCGAGGCGCGCAGCAAATTCCTCACCATCGAGCGCGGCTACCACGGCGACACTTTCGGCGCCATGAGCGTGTGCGACCCCGTCAATTCGATGCACCGCCTCTACCGCAGCTTTCTGCCCGAACACATCTTCGCCCCCGCCCCGCAAAGCCGTTTTAACGGCGAATGGCTGCCGGGCGACATTATTTCGTTTCAGACGGCCTTAGCGAAAAACCACCGCGACATTGCCGCCGTGATTCTCGAACCCATCGTACAGGGCGCGGGCGGTATGCGCGTGTATCACCCCGAATTTCTGCGCCAAGTGCGCGCCTTGTGCGACGAATACGGCATCCTGCTGATTTTAGACGAAATCGCCACCGGTTTCGGCCGCACCGGAAAACTGTTTGCCTGCGAACACGCCCAAGCGCAGCCCGACATCATGTGCATCGGCAAAGCCCTCACCGGCGGCATGATGACACTTTCCGCCGCCGCCGCCAGCCGCCACGTGGCCGAAACCGTGTGCGGCGGCGAAGCCGGCGTGTTTATGCACGGCCCCACCTTTATGGGCAACCCGCTGGCCTGCGCCGTGGCCGAAGCCAATATGCAGATATTGCAGCGCAACCAATGGCAGCAGCAGGTGGCCGCCATCGAGCAGCATTTTCAGACGGCCTTAACCCCGCTTTCCGGCCACCCCGGCGTAGCCGACGTGCGCATCATCGGCGCTATCGGCGTAGTCGAAACCCGCCGCCCCGCCAACATGGCCGCCATGCAGAAATTTTTTGTGGAGCAAGGCGTTTGGATCAGGCCGTTCGGCAAACTGATCTACCTGATGCCGCCCTACACCGTTACCCCGCACGAAGCCGGCAAACTCACCGCCGCCGTGGCCGAAGCCGTTGGCCGCAGCGCACTTTTCGACTGAACAAGGAAACACAATGGACTTAAAAGAAACCCGCATCAGCTCCCAACCGATTTTCGAAGGCTCGTTCATCAACATCGCCCGCGACACCGTGCGCCTGCCCAACGGCAACGAAAGCACCCGCGTGGTTATCCGCCACCCCGGCGCCGCCTGCGTGCTGGCCGTAACCGGCAGCGACGAAGTGGTTTTGGTGCGCCAGTGGCGCTACGCCTGCGGCCAAGCCCTGCTCGAACTGCCCGCCGGCAAACTCGACGCAGGCGAAGACCCCGCCGTCTGCGCCCTGCGCGAGCTGGCCGAAGAAACGCCCTACACCGCCGAGCGCGTGAAACTGCTGCACACTTTCTATACCGCCCCGGGCTTTTGCGACGAAGTGATGTATCTCTACCAAGCCGAAGGCGTGCGCGAAGGCAGCACCCTGAAAAACGATGAAGACGAATTCACCGAAACCGTGCTGATGAGCCGCGACGCCGTTAAAGCCGCCCTGAAAAACAACGAAGTTGCCGACGCCAAAACGCTTGCAGGCTTGCAGTATTGGCTGCTGAACAGCTAGGTTCGCCTTGCGCTTGGCGCAAGACCAAAGGCCGTCTGAAAGTTTTTCAGACGGCCTTTATAGTCAATCAACTTAAGCAAAAGTGCATATAGTAATTTAAGGCGTAAGGGACAAAATGGGTGCTATTTTGGAGTAGCATCTCTCTAAGGGACATTTTGGGTGCTATTCAGGCTGCCGAATAGAGAAATAATCTTTAATAAACCTAATCTTATTATCTTTTTTCATGCCTTGATGGCAG
>JBHALY010000150.1:0-2602 GCA_041827905.1 Neisseria dentiae | reverse complement strand
TTCCACTTCCGAAGCGATATTCAGCGTGCGCAACAGTTCGCGGATACCTTCGGCACCCATTTTGGCGTCGAAATCGTCGCCGTATTCTTCGAGCTTGGTGTAGTAGTCGTCTTCGGTCAGCAGTTGGCCGCGTTGCAGCGGGGTCATGCCGGGGTCGGTAACCACATAGGCTTCAAAATACAGCACGCGCTCGATGTCGCGCAGAGTCATGTCCAACACCATGCCCAAACGTGAGGGCAGCGATTTCAAAAACCAAATGTGGGCAACGGGGGCGGCCAGTTCGATATGGCCCATGCGTTCGCGGCGAACTTTGGAAAGGGTAACTTCCACACCGCATTTTTCGCAGGTTACGCCTTTGAATTTCAAGCGTTTGTATTTGCCGCACAAGCATTCGTAGTCTTTTACCGGGCCGAAGATTTTGGCGCAGAACAAACCGTCGCGCTCGGGTTTGAAGGTACGGTAGTTGATGGTTTCGGGTTTTTTCACTTCGCCGTAAGACCATGATCGGATGGTTTCGGGTGAGGCGATGCCGATTTTGATGGCATCGAATTCCTCTTCCATGCCGGCGGATTGCAGCGGATTGAACAGGTTCATTAAATTCATTTTGGCTCCTTAGAAGGAAGTATTTTTTGCAGCAATACGGATATTTTGATTCGGGTTGCACGCTCGGGCCTTTCAGACGGCCTGTACTGCCCATACGGTTTTTTCATGCCGTTTTGCCGGTGCGGCATAGCGGATTGCCGGTTCGGCCCGGTTTGGCCTGCGTGCTGTTTTCAGACGGCCTCTGTGCTTTTCAGGCCGTCTGAAAACCTGTTGCTCAATAACGTTCCAAATCAATATCCAAGCCCAGCGAACGGATTTCTTTAACCAATACGTTGAAGGATTCGGGCATACCGGCATCGATTTTGTGCTCGCCTTTAACAATGTTTTCATACATTTTGGTACGGCCGGTTACGTCGTCGGACTTCACGGTCAGCATCTCTTGCAGCGTGTAGGCGGCGCCGTAGGCTTCGAGTGCCCACACCTCCATCTCACCGAAACGCTGGCCGCCGAACTGCGCCTTACCGCCCAACGGCTGCTGGGTAACGAGGCTGTACGGGCCGGTCGAGCGGGCGTGCATTTTCTCGTCAACCAAGTGGTGCAGTTTCAGGTAATGCATCACGCCGACGGTAACTTTGCGGTCGAACGCTTCGCCGGAACGGCCGTCGTAAAGGGTGATTTGGGTTTTGCTGTCGTTAAAGCCGAGTTTCTGCACTTCCGGGTCTTCGTTCGGGTAGGCCAAATCCAACATGCTGTAAATTTCGTTTTCTTTGGCACCGTCGAACACCGGCGAGGCGAAAGTGGCGCCGCGTTTCAGGTTGGCGGCCAATGCCAGAATTTCGTCGTCGCTCAACTCGTCGAGGTTTTCCTGCTTGCCGCTGCCGTTATACAGCTGGTTCAGGAAGGCGCGGATTTCGCTTACTTGACGCTGCTCGGCCAGCATACGGTCGATGCGCTCGCCGATGCCTTTCGCCGCCCAACCCAAGTGCACTTCGAGAATCTGGCCGATATTCATACGGCTCGGTACGCCCAACGGGTTCAACACGATGTCCACAGGGCGGCCGTCGGCCATGTAGGGCATATCTTCCACCGGCAGAATGCGCGATACCACGCCTTTGTTACCGTGGCGGCCGGCCATTTTGTCGCCGGCTTGCAGGCGGCGTTTGATGGCGATAAACACTTTCACCATTTTTTGCACGCCGGGTTGCAATTCGTCGCCCTGGGTCAGCTTTTTCTTCTTGATTTCATACAGTTCATCAGCTTCTTCGCGTTTTTGCTGCAAGCTGACTTTAATCAGTTCGAGCTGTTTGGCCAGCGATTCGTCGCTCATGCGGATGTCGAACCAATCATGCTTGCTCGGCAGGGAAGCCAGATATTCGGCGGTGATTTCGCTGCCTTTGGCCAGTTTCAACGGGCCGCCGTTGGCTTTCTGGCCGACAATCATGCGCTCGATACGGCTGAAGGCGTCGTTATCGAAAATGCGCAGCTGATCGCTCAAATCCTGACGGTAGCGTTTCAGCTCGGCATCGATAATCGACTGGGCGCGTTTGTCGCGCTGGATACCTTCGCGGGTAAACACCTGCACGTCGATTACGGTGCCGCTCATGCCGGTGGGCATACGCAGCGAGGTGTCTTTCACGTCGGATGCTTTTTCGCCGAAGATGGCGCGCAGCAGTTTTTCTTCGGGGGTAAGCTGGGTTTCGCCTTTGGGGGTCACTTTACCCACCAGCACGTCGCCTGCCTCCACTTCGGCACCGATATACACGATGCCCGATTCGTCCAAACGGTTTTGCATACGCTCCGACAGGTTGGGAATATCGCGGGTAATGTCTTCCGCGCCCAATTTGGTGTCGCGCGCCACCACGTTCAGCTCTTCGATGTGGATGGAGGTGTAGCGGTCGTCGGCGGCCACTTTTTCCGAAATCAGAATCGAGTCTTCATAGTTGTAACCGTTCCACGGCATAAAGGCGATGGTCATGTTCTGACCCAAAGCCAGTTCGCCCAGATCGGTGGATGCGCCGTCGGCCACTACGTCGCCACGTTGCAGCACGTCGCCCGCTTT
>JBHALY010000149.1:0-7391 GCA_041827905.1 Neisseria dentiae | reverse complement strand
GAATACCGCCGCTTTTTCCACCTCTACCAAAACTCGCCGCTGTTGATCGCCAATGCCGACGAGTTGGACTTCATCAACAACGACGACCACTTCGAAATGCTGCTGCGCGCCATGAGCGATATGCAGGGCAGCCGCCATTATCTGAACTTGAGCGAAGTGTAGATTGCCGGCTTGGGTGGGGAAAATAACAGGCCGTCTGAAAAATATTTTCAGACGGCCTGTTCACAACACCATCAAACGCTTAGGCAAACACCAACTTATTGCCGTCGGCTTTCACATGAATCTCGCTGTCGGGCCGGTAAGCGCCTTCCAACAGTTTGACTGACAACGGGTTTTCGATTTCCGCCTGAATCGCGCGTTTGAGCGGGCGGGCGCCGTAAACGGGGTCGAAGCCGGCTTGGGCGATCACATCGAGCGCGGCATCGTCGACGCTGAGGCGCAGGTTCATGGCTTCGAGGCGTTTTCTCAAGCTTTCGAGCTGGATTTTGGCGATGTTGCGGATATTCGCCTGATCCAAACCGTGGAACACCACCACTTCGTCGATGCGGTTGATCATTTCGGGGCGGAAATGGTCTTTCACGTCTTCCATCACCACTTCTTTAATCGCATCATAATCCGTTGTGCCCATTTGCTGGATGTGCTGGCTGCCGATGTTGGAAGTCATCACAATCACCGTGTTTTTGAAATCCACCGTGCGGCCTTGTCCATCGGTGAGGCGGCCGTCGTCGAGCACTTGCAGCAGAATATTGAACACGTCGGGGTGGGCTTTTTCCACTTCGTCGAGCAGAATCACGCTGTAAGGTTTGCGGCGCACCTGTTCGGTGAGGTAGCCGCCTTCTTCGTAGCCGACGTAGCCCGGGGGCGCACCGATTAAGCGGGCGACGGCGTGTTTTTCCATGTATTCCGACATATCGATGCGGATTAAATGGTCTTCGCTGTCAAACAGGAAATTGGCCAGCGCTTTGCACAATTCGGTTTTGCCCACGCCGGTGGGGCCTAAAAACAGGAAGCTGCCGTAAGGTTTGTTGGGGTCGGCCAAACCGCTGCGGCTGCGGCGGATGGCGTTGGATACGGCGCGCACGGCCTGGTCTTGGCCGACCACGCGTTTGTGCAGCACTTCTTCCATTTTCAACAGCTTGTCGCGCTCGCCTTCCATCATTTTGCTCACGGGAATGCCGGTCATGCGCGAAACGATTTCGGCCACTTCGTCGGCGCCCACTTTGGTACGGAAGAGTTTGTTGGCCTGTTTCGCTTCGGGGTTGCTCTCGATGGCCTGCAACTGCTGGCCGAGCTTGGGCAATTCGCCGTATTCCAGTTCGGATGCGCGGGCGAAATCGCCTTGGCGTTTGGCCTGCTCGATTTTCACCTTGATTTCGTCGATTTGTTTTTTGATGTCGGCGGTGCCGGCGGAAGAGGCTTTTTCGGCTTTCCAGATTTCGTCTAGATCGGCGTATTCTTTTTGCAGGCCGCCGATTTCTTCGTCGATTAACTCCAAACGTTTTTTGCTGGCATCGTCGCTTTCTTTCTCAACGTGCATCCGTTCCATTTTCAATTGGATGATGCGGCGGTCGAGTTTGTCCATCTGCTCGGGCTTGGAATCCAGCTCCATTTTGATGCGGCTGGCGGCTTCATCGATTAGATCAATCGCTTTGTCGGGCAGGAAGCGGTCGGTGATGTAGCGGTTGCTCAATTCCGCCGCGGCAACAATCGCCGGGTCGGTGATGTCGATGCCGTGGTGGATTTCGTAGCGCTCCTGCAAACCGCGCAGAATGGCGATGGTGTCTTCCACACTCGGTTCGCCCACCAACACTTTCTGAAAGCGGCGCTCCAGCGCGGCATCTTTTTCGATGTATTGGCGGTATTCGTCGAGCGTGGTGGCGCCGATGCAGTGCAATTCGCCGCGCGCCAGCGCCGGTTTGAGCATATTGCCCGCGTCCATTGCGCCGTCGGCTTTGCCCGCGCCCACTAAAGTGTGGATTTCATCGATGAAAATCAGCGTGTTACCGTCGTCTTTCGCCAAATCGTTCAACACGGCTTTTAAACGCTCTTCAAACTCGCCGCGGTATTTGGCGCCGGCAATCAGCGCGGCCAAATCGAGCACCAGCAGGCGTTTGTTGCGCAGGCTCTCGGGTACTTCGCCGTCGACGATGCGCTGCGCCAAGCCTTCTACGATGGCGGTTTTGCCCACGCCGGGTTCGCCGATGAGCACGGGGTTGTTTTTGGTGCGGCGCTGCAACACTTGGATGGCGCGGCGGATTTCGTCGTCGCGGCCGATAACGGGGTCGAGCTTGCCTTCGCGGGCGCGCTGGGTTAAATCGAGGGTGTATTTTTTCAGGGCTTCGCGTTGGTCTTCGGCGTTGGGGTTGTCCACGGCCGCGCCGCCGCGCACCGCATCAATGGCGGCGTTGATGTTTTGTTCGGTGGCACCGGCGTTTCTCAGGATTTTGCCGGTGGTGTCGTTCTGCTGCACCAGCGCCAGCGGGAACAGTTCGCTGGCAATATAGGCATCGCCGCGTTTGGCAGCGGCTTTGTCCATCAGGTTCAACACGGCCTGCAATTCGCGGCTGGGCAGGATTTCGCCGCCCTGGCCGGACACTTTCGGCAGGCTGTTTAAGGTTTGCTGCAATTGCTGTTTCACTTGCGCCACGTTCACGCCGGCGTGGGCGAGCAGGGCGGTGATGCCGCTGTCGTCATCCAGCAGGGCTTTGAGCACATGGCCGGCTTCGAGGTAGCCGTTGTCGGCGGCCAGCGCCAGGCTTTGGCCGTCGGCAAGGGCTTGTTGGAATTTTGCGGTTAGTTTGTCGAATCTCATCTGTTTGCTTTCTTTGATTATCAATCGGAAATATGTTTGGAATAGCAGCTATATGGGTCTGCCTGTGGGTAAGTCAAGTTTTGTTTCGGCCGGTTTTTTATTATTATTTATAACTGATTGAATTGTTTGTTTAATAATTTAATTTTGGTTGTGGATAAATCGGCGGGGCGTTTTTACCGCAGGCCGTCTGAAAAGGCGGGGCTTTGATGTATAATTCCGCTTTTATTCCAAACCGGCTTTCAGACGGCCTCAATAATCAACAAGGCCGTCTGAAAAGCTTTTTGCCAAGAGACAAAATATGAGCAAAAAACGTGTTTTAACCGGCGTAACCACCACCGGCATTCCGCATTTGGGCAATTATGTCGGCGCCATCCGCCCCGCCATCCGCGCCGCGAAAAACGAACAAACCGAATCATTTTTATTTTTGGCCGACTACCACGGCATCATCAAGTGCCATGATCCGGCGATGATTCACGAATCCACCCAAGCCGTTGCCGCCACCTGGCTGGCTTGCGGCTTAAACCCCGAGCGCACCACGTTTTACCGCCAGAGCGATATTCCCGAAATCATGGAATTAAACTGGATACTCACCTGCATCACCGCCAAAGGGCTGATGAACCGCGCCCATGCCTACAAAGCCGCGGTGCAGGAAAATCTGGACAAAGGGCAGGAAGACCAAGACCACCAAATCGAAATGGGCTTATACAGCTACCCGATTCTGATGAGCGCCGACATTCTGATGTTTAAGGCCAACGAAGTGCCGGTGGGCCGCGACCAAATCCAACACGTCGAGATGGCGCGCGACATTGCCGGCCGCTTCAACCACCGCTTTAAAGAAGTGTTTACCCTGCCGGAAGTGAAAATCGACGAAAATGTCGAGCTGTTGGTGGGTTTGGACGGCCGCAAAATGAGCAAAAGCTACGGCAACACCATTCCGCTGTGGGAGAGCGACAAGAAAACCCAAAAATCGGTGAACAAAATCATCACCAACCTCAAAGAGCCGGGCGAGCCGAAACAGCCCGACGAAAGCCCGCTGTTCGAAATCTACAAAGCCTTCGCCACGCCTGCCGAAACCGCCGAATTTACCCGAATGCTGGCCGAAGGTTTGGCTTGGGGCGAGGCGAAAAAACTCTTGGCGGCGAAAATCAACGCCGAATTGGCCGAGCCGCGCGAACGCTATGCTGCGCTCATAGCCAACCCCGCGCAAATCGAAGAGATTTTGCAGGCAGGTGCGGCCAAAGCCCGCCGCGAAGCCCGCGTGCTGCTCGACCAAGTGCGCGATGCGGTGGGGATACGCGCGCTGAAGTAGGAATATGCGTAAGGCTCAAGGCCGAAGTTTTATCCGAACTTAATGTTGCCAAAACAACAGGCCGTCTGAAAATATTTTCAGACGGCCTGTTGTATAAACAACCCGACATTTCCTACAGCTACTATTTCTAACGGTTAAGGTTGCCCTTTCACATCAATAATCCACACTTCCGATTGCGAACCCAAGCGCAGCGGCACGCCCCAGAAGCCGTAGCCGGAAGTAACGAAGAAATGGCCGTTGCCGATTTGCTCGTAGCCGTAGGAAATGCGGTTGAGAAAGCGCACAATCAGATTGGCGGGGGCAACCTGGCCGTTGTGCACATGCCCCGACACCTGCACGTCAATGGGCAGTTTGGCGTGGGTTTCGATGTCGGTGGGGCGGTGGTCGAGCAGCAAAACGGGCAGGGCGGTGTTTTGGTTTTTCAGCAGTTCGGCGGTGGCGGGGCGTTTTTTGTCCAAATCGTCGTTGCGGCCCACCACCAGCAGGCGGTTATCGACCACCGTGCTTTCGTTGGCGAGCACGCGTATGCCCGCCTTGGTTACTTCTTCGTAGATTTCGCGCTCGTGGCCGAACAGGTCGTGGTTGCCCAATGTGGCGTACACGCCCAGCGGCGCGCGCAGTTTTTCAAGGCTGGGGCGCATGTTTTCGGCGCGGTAGGCGATAACGTTGTCGTCCATCAGATCGCCGGGCAGCAGGATGATATCGACTTTTTCGCGGTTCATGATGGCGGCCAGTTCGTCCAAACGCTTGGCACCGAACAGAATGCCCAAGTGCATATCGCTGGCCATGCCGATGCGCAGCGGCCGTTCGAGTTTTTTGTTGATGCTGATTTCGGCATGGCGGATAACCGGCGTGTAGGCATTGTACAGCGCCACGCCGAACAGGCCGAGCACGAACAGCGGCGCAAACAGCCGCAGGCTGCGCGACATCGGCTTTTGCGGCATAAAGCGGCGCAGCACGAGATAGAGCAGAAACGTGGCCAGCGCGGCATACATCACAAACAGCAGCATCACCATCCACAGCGCCGTCCAGCGGAAAACGGCATGGCCAAGCTGCAACAGCAGGCCGGCAATCAGCGAATTGGTTACCAGAAACGCAGCACCCATCAGCCAGCGCCTGCCGCGCGCGCCGATAACGGGGGCGGACAGCCATTGCAGCGACCGCCCCAGGCCGAACGTGAAAAGCTGCATAACCAGCAGCACGGCAACAAAAATCACACTGCGCATGAATCACCCCGTATCAATAATGGCGGCGGATTTTAACACGCCGTTTGAGCAGGAAAACGCACGCGAAAGTAAAGAAAAGCAACCGCCGCATTTGTTATAATTCATCATCAGATTTCAGACGGCCTCTATCATGATGAGGCCGTCTGAAAAAAACATTATGTAAGGAACACTCACCATGAACCAGCCGCAAAGTGCCATTATTCCCGAAAGCAGCAAAGCCGCCGTTTTTATCGAAGCCGACATCGTGCCGGACAGCCTCGGCCGCATCAAAACCGCCTGCGCGCAAAGCCTTGAGGCTTTGGCCGAACTGCAACGGCAATATCCCGATGCCGTGTTGGGGCTGACTGTCGCTTTCGGCAGCGAGGCATGGGCGGCGTTCGGCCATACGGAAGAGGGCGGCGAAATCAAACCGTTCCGCGCGCTCGGCAACGGCCTGGCTCCCGCCACCCAACACGACATTATGTTTCATATCCAATCGCTGCGCTCCGATGTCAATTTCACGCTGGCGATGGCACTTTTGGAAATTTTCGGCGACAGCATCAAAGTGGCCGACGAAACCCACGGTTTCCGCTGGATTGAAAACCGCGGCCTCGACGGCTTTGTGGACGGCACCGAAAACCCGCACGAAACCGACGACATCCGCCGGATCGGCACCATTGCCGCAGGCAAACCCGATGCGGGCGGCAGTTATGTGCTGCTGCAAAAATACCGCCACGACCTGAAAAAATGGAACCAAGTGCCGCCGGCCGACCAAGAAGCCGCCGTCGGCCGCACCAAACAAAGCGACGAAGAATTCAGCAAAGACGTGCGCCTGCCCGACTCGCACCTCGGGCGCGTGAACCTGAAAGAAAACGGCGTCGGCCTGAAAATCGTGCGCCGCAGCCTGCCGTTCGGCACCGCATCGGGCGAACACGGCCTGATGTTTATCGCCTATTGCGGTTCGCTGCACAACATCGAAGCACAGCTTTTGAGCATGTTCGGTGAAACCGACGGCAAAACCGACCTGCTGCTCAAACACGTTACCGCCGCCGTGTCGGGCGCGTATTATTACGCCCCTCCGGTGGAAAGGTTGGCGCAGTTGTAACGTGGCGGTTTGATGTTTCAGACGGCCTGAAGATATTTTTGCAAAGGCCGCAAGCCGTCTGAAAACTTAAAGCGAATACGCCGTTTTCAGCAACATAACCCCGTCATTGCCGGGCTTGACCCGGCAATCCAGTGCAGGATGTTTCTGAAATATTTGTTTTTTGCTTAAACGGCAAACGCTGGATTATCGGGTCAAGCCCGATAATGACGACGGTTGGGTAGTTCGAACGGCTTTAAGTGTTTTTGCCAAGATTTCAGGCCGTCTGAAAACGCGCTGTTTTCAGACGGCCTGTTTTTTAGAAAAAACGGTTGGGGTACGAAGACATTTGCCTTCCGCTACACCATACCGGTCCGGCGGGTTTATCTCACCCCTTTGGGCGTATAGCGTCCGGCCATGGTTTTATACACCATGTTTTCATATTTCAGCACTTCGTAGCGCTGGTTCAGCAGGCTTTGGGCGGAGCTGTATTCGGTGTTGAGCGCTTCGAGCCAGTCTTTCAGTTCGTTTTTGCCGTATTGGTAGCGCACGCCGTAATAGCGGCTGTTTCTCTGATCGAGCGCGTATTTTTGGCGCAGGTTTTTCAGGCTTTCTTCAGCACGCGCGTATTTCTGGTAGTTGCCGAACACTTCGTTCAGCGCGGTGGTGAGCGTTTGCTCGAAATTCAAACGCGCGGTTTCAAAGTTGGCTTCGGCGGTTTTGTCTTCCCATTTCAGGGTTTTCCAGTTTAAGAAAGGTAAATTAAGTTTTATCGTTCCGCCTAAAATCGGTACATCAAAAAGATTACGGGTTTTACTTGATTCTGTTTGTAACGTTGCGCCCACGGTGATGCTCGGATACCAGCTGCGCTTTTGGGCATCCACGCTTTTCAGCGACGATTGCAGGCGGTATTCGGCGGCGCGCAGGTCGGGGCGGTTGGCCAGCGTGGAAACGGGCACGTTCAAATCCACGCCTTTCGCATCG
>JBHALY010000148.1:0-2651 GCA_041827905.1 Neisseria dentiae | reverse complement strand
CTATATCAATGAGGCCGTCTGAAATGCCGCTATAATAACGTTGTTTAATTACGCATTGCAGGTAACAGCATGAGCGATTTGTATCCCGAGCAGATTTTGCAGGCAACGGTTGAAAAAGGCGTGGCGAAGGTAAAAGGGAGCACGTTAACCTTAAGCATTTTGGGCTTTCTCGGCGGCATGTATATTTCGCTGGGCTATTTGGCCTATATCCGCGTGGTGGGCGGCATGCCGCACGACTGGGGCAGCCTGGCGGTGTTTATCGGTGCGGCGGTGTTCCCCATCGGGCTGGTGTGTATTCTGATAGGCGGCGGCGAGCTGATCACCGGCAATATGATGGTGGTGCCGGTGGCGTGGCTGGCGAAGCGGATTTCGCTGGCACAATGGGGCCGCAACTGGTTGATTGTTACGCTGGCCAATCTTGTCGGCGCTTTTTTTGTGGCATGGTTTTTCGGCCATTATGTCGGTTTAACCGAAGGCGCGGTGCTGGAAAAAACCATCTCGGTGGCCGAGGGCAAAGTGGCGGCGGATTTCGGCCGCGCGCTGGTGTCGGGTATAGGCTGCAACTGGATGGTGTGTATGGGCGTGTGGCTTTGCTACGGCGCACACAGCTTTTCGGGCAAGATTCTGGGCATTTGGTTTCCGGTGATGATTTTCGTGCTGGTGGGCTTTCAGCACGTGGTGGCGAATATGTTTGTGATTCCCGCCGCGATTTGGGCGGGCGCCGATATTTCGTGGGCGCAGTTCGGCTGGAACATGGTGTCGGTGTATCTGGGCAACGCCATCGGCGGCGCGGTGTTTGTGGGCGCGGTATATTTCTATGCCTACCGCGGCAAAATCGGTTTGAAGGCCTGATGCATCGTTTTGCCCGTTTCGCAGGCCGTCTGAAACTTTCAGACGGCCTGCGGCCTTTTCAAAACTCCTTTCACCATCTTGCAATCTCTGCGTCATGCTCGTGCTCAACCCGAGCATCTTTTTGTTTCAAAAGAAATAACAGATACCCGGGTCAAGCCCGGGTATGACGGGATACAGGCATGTTCAGGAGTGAACCGACCTTTTGCAAAGGTTCCGGCCTTATTTTGTGTACAATAACGGCCTGATTGTTTAACCGTTTTCAGGCCGTCTGAAAGGCAGAAAGGGAATTGATTGATATGAATATCCGCATCGGGCAGGGTTATGATGTCCACCAACTGGTCGAAGGCCGCGAACTGATTCTCGGCGGCGTGGCCATTCCGTTTGACAAAGGGCTGCTCGGCCATTCGGATGCCGATGCGCTGCTGCACGCCGTTACCGATGCCCTGCTGGGCGCGGCGGGTTTGGGCGACATCGGCAGCCACTTTCCCGACACCGCCGCCGAATTCAAAGACGCCGACAGCCGCGTGCTGCTGCGTGCAGCCTATAAAAGCGTGCAGGCGGCGGGCTGGCGGGTGGTGAATGTGGACAGCACCATCATCGCCCAACAACCCAAACTCGCCCCGCATATTCCCGCCATGCGCGCCAACATCGCTGCCGATTTGGGCTTGAGCGAAACGGCCGTCAACATCAAAGGCAAAACCAATGAAAAATTAGGCTATCTGGGCAGGCAGGAAGGCATCGAAGCGCAGGCCGCCGTGCTGTTGCAGGCCGTCTGAAAAGCGGATACTGCGCGGTTTGGTAAAAGCTGTTACCATATTCATGTAATGTTTTTAACCCGTTTCATTTTTTATTGGAGAGAGAAAGCATGGCATCGCAAGACGAACTCAAACGCATGGCCGCCGAAAAAGCCGTGGAATTCGTAAACGAAAACGAATACATCGGCATCGGCACCGGCTCCACCGTTAATTTGTTTATCGAAGCATTGGCCAAAAGCGGCAAAAAAATCAAAGGCGCGGTTTCCACCTCGAAAGGCACTTCCGAAATGCTGGCGCGCTACGAAATCCCCGAAGTGCAGATGAACGAAGTGTCGCACCTGTCGCTTTATGTGGACGGTGCCGACGAAGTGAACCATTCCCTGCAAATGATTAAAGGCGGCGGCGGCGCGCACCTCAACGAAAAAATCGTGGCCAGCATCGCCGACAAATTCGTGTGCATCGCCGACGAAAGCAAATACGTTTCGCGTTTGGGCAAGTTTCCGCTGCCGGTGGAAGTGATTCCGATGGCGCGCTCCATGGTTTCCCGCAAGCTGGTGGCTTTGGGTGGCCAGCCCGAGCTGCGCATGGGCTTCATCACCTTTAACGGCCATCAGATTGTTGATGTGCACGACCTGAACATCACCCTGCCGGTTACGCTCGAAGACGAAATCAACAAAATCCCCGGCGTGGTGGAAAACGGCCTGTTCGCCCACAACGCCGCCGACGTGCTGGTGTTGGGCACGCAGGAAGGCGCGAAAGTGATCACGCCGAACTAACCCGCAGCGATTGTTGACAAAAGGCCGTCTGAAAAGCCAGGTTTTCAGACGGCCTTTTATCTTGCCCCGCCGCAAAATGCCGCAGCTTTCCCCGTTTTGCCGCACTTCTGATATTTCTCAATATTCCGGCCGTTTTGCGGTTTTCATCTTTTGTGAAAAAGCGTAAGATTAACCCTGATTTTTTCCGCAGTTTTCCTTCCACATTTCAGAAAGGTAGCATCATGTTTTTCGACAAAATCGAAGCCGCGCCGGCCGACCCGATTCTGGG
>JBHALY010000147.1:0-9167 GCA_041827905.1 Neisseria dentiae | reverse complement strand
GAAAGCGGTTTGCGGCCTGCCGACAAACACCACCGCCCGCCCTTGCGGGCTGACGGCGATTTTGTGCACGGCATCGGCGCGGCGCAGGTTTTGGCTGTGCCACGCCCAGAAAAAAGCGGCCGCCAGCAACAGCAAACCGATAATGCGCGCCGCACCGTGAAACGCGGTAAAGCAGAGATAAGCCGCCCAAAGATGCAAAAACACCGTTAGGGCTTTGCCGGTACGCGAAGGTTTGAAGGCCGTCTGAAAAGGGCGCATCTTACATCATATTGTCGAATACGGGGGTGATGTTCAGCTCGGCTTCTTCCATATCGAGCACCATGTCGTGGATTTCCACTTCGAAGTATTCCCAGAAGGCTTTCAGGCTCATATCGGCCGGCCATTGGCTGCGGGGGATGTCCCAACCGGAAATTTCGGCTTCGAAAATGGTTTGGTAACGCTCGTCGAAATAGGAAACCACTGCTTCGGGCTCGTCGAACTGCGGCACGAGAAACACCGAGCAGTTGCTGCGGATTTGTTCCAGCGTTAAATCGGGCATATTTTCATCGGCCTGTTTGAGCCAGGCGAGAAAGTTTGCGGTGGGTTTCAGCACCACGGCGGTGCGGTCAACAAAATACATGGTGCGTCCTTACGGGTAAATTTCAGACGGCATTGTACTGAATATCGGCGGCAAACCGAAAGGCCGTCTGAAAAAATCTTTTCAGACGGCCTGTTGCGTTGCAGCCGGGCTTACAGCCGCACTTTCTCGATGCCGCCGTTATTGGCTTTTTCAACGAATTCGTTCTGCCAGTTGTCGCCGAGGATATGCTTGGCCATTTCCACTACAATGTAGTCGGCGGGCAGTTGGTTGTCGTCGGTGTAGCGGCTTAAGCCTTGCAGGCAGGCGGGGCAGGAGGTGAGCATTTTCACCGGCTGGCCCTGCGGCAGTTGGTTGAGGTTTTTCTCGATTTCTTCCTGCTTGCGGAATTTCACCTGGGTGGCGATGTCGGGCCGTTTGACGGCAAACATACCGCTCTCGCCGCAGCAACGGTCGCTCAACACCACTTCTTTGCCCATCAGCTCGCTGGTCATTTTGGTGGCGTTCATGGTTTTGATCGGGCTGTGGCAGGGGTCGTGGTAGAGGTATTGCTGACCGCTCACACCGTCGAGCTTGATGCCTTTTTCAAGCAGGAATTCGTGGATGTCGATGATGCGGCAGCCGGGGAAAATATCCTCGAAACGGTATTTTTCGAGCTGGTCGTAGCAGGTGCCACAGCTTACCACCACGGTTTTGATGTCGAGGTAGTTTAAGGTGTTGGCCAAACGGTGGAACAGCACGCGGTTTTCGGTGGTCATCTGCTCGGCTTTGGCTTTGTTACCGCCTGCGTCTTGCGGATAGCCGCAACAGAGGTAGCCGGGCGGCAGTACGGTTTGCACGCCGGCGTGCCACAGCATGGCTTGGGTGGCCAGCCCCACTTGGCTGAACAGGCGCTCGGAGCCGCAGCCGGGGAAGTAGAACACGGCTTCGGCGTCTTCGCCGGTTTGCGGGTTGCGGATAATCGGCACGGTTTTGGCGTCTTCGATGTTCAGCAGCGCGCGGGCGGTTTTAATCGGCACGTTGCGCGGCAGCGGGCGGTTGATAAAGTGCACTACCTGCTCTTTTACCGGGGCTTTGCCGGTGGTGGCTTTGGGGGCGGCTTTCTGACGGCCTGCGCCGATGTGGAATTTTTTGCCCCATTGGTAGCCTATGTTTTGCAGTTTGAAGCCGGCTTCCACCACGCCTTTGCGCAGAATATTGATGGTGCGCGGGTCGGTGGCGTTGAGAAAGGCCATGCCTGCGGCCACGGCGGGGTTGAATTTGCGTTTGCCGGATTTGTGCAGGTAGTTGCGGATGGCTACGGTAACGTCGCCGAAGTCGATATTGACGGGGCAGGGTTTGACACAGTGGTGGCAGACGGTGCAGTGGTCGCCCACGTCGTTGAGTTCGTCGAAATGTTTGATCGACACGCCGCGGCGGGTTTGTTCTTCGTATAAAAACGCTTCGGTTAACAGGCCGACGCCGAGGATTTTGTTACGTGGGCTGTAGAGCAGGTTGGCGCGCGGAACGTGGGTGCTGCACACGGGTTTGCATTTGCCGCAGCGCAGGCAGTCTTTCACCGATTCGGCGATGGTGCCTAGGGCCGACTGCTCCATAATCAGCGATTCCACGCCCAATAATTCGAACGAAGGCGTGTAGGCGTTGCGCAAATCGGCGCCTTTCATCAGCTTGTGGCGGTTGAAACGGCCTTGCGGATCGATTTTGGCTTTGTAGTCCCAGAAGGGCTGCATTTCTTCGTCGGTAAGGAATTCGAGCTTGGTGATGCCGATGCCGTGTTCGCCGGAAATCACGCCGTTGAGGCTGCGGGCGATGGTCATGATGCGCTCCACGGCTTTATGGGCCGTCTGAAGCATATCGTAATCGTCTGAATTCACGGGGATATTGGTGTGCACATTGCCGTCGCCCGCGTGCATGTGCAGCGCCACAAACACGCGCGAGCGCACCACTTTGGCATGGATTTTCGCCAAGCCCTGCATGATTTTGGTGTCGGTTTTGCCGCTGAAGATTTCAGACAGGGGTTTCATCACGTCGGCTTTAATCGACACGCGCAGGCGGAAATCGCGGAAAGCGGTAAAGCTGCTTTCGCTGTCGCTCGCTTCGGGCGCGGCGTACACGGCGGCGCCGTAGCGCTGTTTGTAGTCGGCCAGCGGCGCGTCGAGGTTGGCAAGCAGCCATTGCCAGCGCTCCTGCACGGCTTCTACGTGCGCGAGCGCGTGATTGGCACGTTCGCCCAGCAGTTCGCTTTTGGGCAGGTCGGTGCCCATCTGCTCGACCGGCAGATTGCCTTGCAGGTATTGGATCAGTGCTTCGCAGAGAGCGAGTTTGTTTTTAATCGACAATTCGATGTTGATGCGTTCGATGCCGTCTGAATACTCACCCAGGCGCTCCAGCGGAATCACCACGTCTTCGTTGATTTTGAAGGCGTTGGTGTGTTTGGCGATGGCGGCGGTGCGGCTGCGGTCGAGCCAGAAGGTTTTGCGCGCTTCGGGGGTAACGGCGATAAAGCCTTCGCCGTCGCGCGCCTGCGCGAGCTTCACAATGTGGTCGGCTGCTTCGATAACGGCGGCTTCGTCGTCGCTGACGATGTCGGCAATCAGCACCATTTTGGGGCGGCCTTTGCCCGCCGCTTTGGTGGCGTAGCCGACGGCGCGCACATAGCGCCAGTCGAGGTGTTCCAAGCCGGCCAGTTGCACGCTCCCGTGGCCGAGCAGGTAGTCGCGGATTTCGACGATGGAAGGGGTGGCGTTGGCGACGGTGCCGAAAAATTCCAAACAGATGGTGCGGGTGTGTTTGGGCATGGTGTGCAGCACGAACGCGCAGCTGGTGATGATGCCGTCGGTGCCTTCTTTCTGCACGCCGGGCAGGCCGCTTAGGAATTTGTCGGTAACGTCTTTGCCGAGGCCGACTTTGCGGAATTTGTGGCCGGGGATTTCCAAACGCTCGGTTTTCACGGTGTTCAGGCCGTCTGAAGTGAGCGTGTGCACATCGAATATGGCGGTGTCTTCGTCGTGGATTTTGCCGAAATTGTGGCGCACGCGCTCGATTTTCAGCCATTCGCCCTGCGGATTAACCATTTTCCAATAGGCGAGGTTGTCCAGCGCAGTGCCCCACAGCACCGCTTTTTTGCCGCCGGCGTTCATCGCCACGTTGCCGCCCACGCAGGAAGCGTCGGCGGAAGTGGGGTCGACCGCAAACACCAGTTTGGCGGCGGCGGCGGTTTCTTCCACCCGCCGAGTTACCACGCCGGCGCCGCAGTGGATAATCGGATGCGTGCCTTCGAGGCCGGGCAGTTCCACATATTGCACACCATTGTGTTTGTCGAGTTTTTCGGTGTTGATTACCGCGCTCATCGCATCGAGCGGCACCGCGCCGCCGGTGTAGCCGGTGCCGCCGCCGCGCGGAATAATGGTTAAATCCAGCTCGATTAGGGCGCGCACCAGCGGCGCGATTTCGTCTTCGCTGTCGGGGTTGACCACCACAAACGGATATTCCACGCGCCAGTCGGTGGCGTCGGTAACGTGGCTCACGCGGGCGAGGCCGTCGAACATGATGTTGTGTTTGCGGGTGATTTTGCTCAAACGCGCCAGAATCTGCTCGCGCTTTTGGCGGGTGGTTGCAAAACTTTCGTCAAACCGTTTAACCGCCGCTTCGGCCGCCAGCAGCAGCTCGGCCACCTGCTCGTTGTTGTCGCGCCGCTTCTGGATTTCGCCCAAACGGTGGCGCATTTCCTGCACCAGCGCGGCCTGGCGGGCGGGGTGTTCGAGCAGGTCGTCCACCAAGTAAGGGTTGCGCACCACCACCCAGATGTCGCCGAGCACTTCAAACAGCATACGCGCCGAACGCCCCGTTCTGCGCTGGCCGCGCAGTTCCTGCAACACATTCCAGGCGTGTTCGCCCAACAGGCGGATAACGATTTCGCGGTCGGAATAAGATGTGTAGTTATAAGGGATTTCGCGGATACGTTGGGTGGCGGTGGCAGTCATAAGCGGGCGGTTCCGAAATATTGTTGTGTTTGCGGATTTTTGTTTTCAGACGGCCTCTAAATCCGGCTAAGGCCGCTTGAAAGCATAAAACAAGGGGGCTTAATGTAATGTAATTCCAGCCTTTTTTCAATGGAAAAATATGGGCGTGCAATATGCAGGCCGTTCATGCAGGCGGGTGGTTTTGTTGACAATCCTGTTGTTTTTGCCGGCGGCAGGCTCAATTAGCGCTTGGTTTGCGCGGTTAAAGCGGATATAATACGCAGCTTACGGCGGGTCTCCCCGCATGGTAATTCGGAACAACGGGTCAGGGGCGGAAGCCAGCAGCCCACTCTGATGCGCCAGTGCCGGGGGTTTGGCTCGCCGCCCCGGATTTGAAAAACACCGACTGCTGTTGATGCGTCGGTGTTTTTGTTTGCAGGCCGTCTGAAAAATATGCTGCTAATATTTGTTTTCAGACGGCCTTTCACGCTGTAACTTATAACTTGCCGGAAGAACCCATATGTCGGTTAACCACTACGAAACCTTTCCTGTCGGCTCCTTTGTGCTGCCGCGCCGTTTGCGCAAGCCCACCCATGCCGTTTATGCCTTTGCCCGCACTGCCGACGATATTGCCGACGAAGGCGGCGCAACCGATGCCGAACGCTTGCAGGGTTTGGGCGACTTGCGCGCCGAATTAGACAGAATCGGCCGCGGTGAAACGCCGAAAACCGCTTTGGTGCAGCGTTTGCAGGCCGAAGCGCTGCAACCGTTCGGCCTGCCTTTGCAGCCGTTTTACGACCTGCTTTCTGCATTCGGGCAGGATGTGCGGCAGAAGCGTTACCAGAATTTCGGCGAGCTGGTCGACTATTGCCGCCGTTCCGCCAATCCCGTGGGCCGCATCATGCTCCACCTTTACGGCGAACACAACCCTTTGAGCACGGCGCAGAGCGACGGCATCTGCACCGCGCTGCAACTGATTAATTTTTGGCAGGACGTGGCCGTGGACTGGCAGAAAGGGCGCGTGTATATCCCGCAGGACGATTTGCAGAAATTCGGCGTGAGCGAGGCGCAGATTGCCGAGGGCAGGGCGGATTTCGCTTTTCAGCGGCTGATGGCCTATGAATGCGAACGCGCCCATAAAATGCTCAAAGCCGGCTCGCCGCTGGCCAAAACGCTTAAAGGGCGGATGGGGCTGGAATTGCGCATGATTGTTCTCGGCGCGCAGCAGATTCTGCACAAGCTCGAAGCCAACCGCCACGACGTGTTCAACCGCCGGCCGGTGCTGGAAGCCAAAGACTGGTGGGTGGTGGTGAAGCGGGCGGTGTTGAAGAAGTAAAGTTTGGGCGTTAAAAAAGGGAACGGCGGGCGTTCCCTTTTTGATTTTCGTATGACGCAGAGGCTTTTAAGTGTATGTTACAGAGGCGTTTAAATAGAAACATTACTTGCAAATCTCAGGCCGTCTGAACATAGTTTGAAAATATCTGCCCGCCGTTACTGCCCCGCATGATGCTTTTTAGTTTTACGGCTGCTCCAAGCATCACTCGTCCGGCGCGGTTTTGGTCAGCCAGCCTTGCGTTTGCAGCAGGGGGATATTTTTAGGGGCGTAGGTGCTGCTGTAGTAGCGGGCGAATTTTTCGCGGTAGGGGAATTTTTCGCGCGCTTCGCCGAAAGCGGTCATAGTGCGTTCGTATTGCTCGAGGCCGTCTGAAAGGGTTTATTCTTCGGGATAGCGGTTTTCGGCGTAAACGGTGTTTTCGGGCAGGCGCGGTTTGAGCTGCATTTCGATATCGGGCGTGCCGATGCAGAGTCCGAAAACGGGGAAGGTGTTTTCGGGCAGGCCGAGCAGGGCAACCAACTCGGCGGCGATGTTGCGGATGCCGCCGGTGTAGCAGGTGGCGTAACCCAGGCTTTCGGCGGCCACTGCGGCGTTTTGAGCGGCCAGGGCGGTGTCGGTAACGGCGGTAATCAGGCTGTCGGGTTCGCCTGCGGCGCTGAACGTGCCGTTATAGGCGCGGCTGCACAAGCCGGCGCGGTGCAGGTCGGCCACGAAAACCAGATAGGTGCTGCATGTGCCGATTTGCGGGTTGGCCGGTTGCAGGGCGGTAATCCCGGCGCGCAATTCGGGCGAGGTGATGTTGATGATGGTGTAGTGCTGGCCGTTCATCCACGAAGGGGCTTGGCGGGCGCAGTTAATAATGGTTTGCAGGTGTTCCGGCGGCAGGGTGAGGCCGGTTTTGAAATGGCGGTAGGTGCGGTGGTTCAATAGGGTGGCAATGGCGTGGTTCATGGCGGTTTCCTGTGTGAGGGGGTGGAGGGATTGTATGCGCGGCTGCGGGAAACGTCCACTCTGTGGCACGGTTGCGGCAGGGCGGGGCGCAATCAGAAAATGGGCTGGATAAGCAAGGCTGCTTTGTTATAAAATGTAGTGGAACTCAGGTAAGCAAGAAATTGCTTGTTTTTTAATTTGTATGTTAAGAGGAAAACGAAATGTTCCCCGAATACCGCGATTTGATTTCTAAATTAAAACAAGAAGATGCCCACTTCGCCCGTTTGTTTGACGAGCATAACGAGCTGGACGACAAAATCACCGGCTTAACCAATAACCCGGTAACCGGCGGCTTGAACGAAATCGAAGAGCTGAAAAAACAGAAGCTGCATCTGAAAGACCAACTGTATGCGATTTTGCTGAAAGCCGATAAAGAAGCGAAATAAACCGTTATCAAACGAGGCCGTCTGAAATATGTTTTTCAGACGGCCTTTTGCCGTTTGAGACCTTTGCAAAACCGCCATCTGCGGTGCATTTCTGCGTTGTGTGCTGCTCGCTCGCTTGCCTAACTCCATGTTATGTCTGCGCTCGCTGCGCTGCTACGCCTTGAACTGCATCCGTATCTGACGGTTTTGCAAAGGTCTCCGTTTACAGGCAGCAGCTGCCGAAACGCAGTTTTTTGCTGAACACCAGTTCATGCGTGAGTTGTTTCACCACCAGAATGTTGGTGTGGTTTTCGAGCGCGCGGATGCTGTGGGCCTCGTGCGGTTCCAAACGCACCACCTGAAGACCGCGGGTGTCGATGGTTTCTTTTTCGGTGGTGATTTGCGCGCTGCCGTTGAGCACAATCAGAAGCACGATGGCGTCGGTTTCGTAAACGGGAATTTCGTTGTCGCGTTGCAGCGAAAGCTGCACGAGCTGTTGGTCGTTGTCTTCGGCGATTACGCCGCCGATAAGGGCTTGGGGGTCTAGAGTATATTGTTTCATGGCGTAAGTTCTCTGTGAAATTTAATTACGCCGCCCATTATAAAACCGCCGCAAACGGCGGGCGTGTTTTTTCAGACGGCCTTTTGATATAAGGCAAAGGCACGGCTTTGCAGTACAATACGCGCCATATTCAAACACCCCGGACCACACCGATAACCATGCCGAAAAAAATCCTGATTATTTCCCCCAGCTGGATAGGCGACTGCGTGATGACGCAGCCGCTCTACCGCCGCCTGCACGAGCTGCACCCCGGCGCCATCATCGACGTGTTCGCACCCAAATGGTCGATGGCCGTGTTTGAGCGTATGCCCGAAGTCAACGAAATCATCGAAAACCCGTTCGGCCACGGCGCGCTGGCGCTGAAGAAACGCTGGCAGACGGGGCGGCAGTTGGGGCGGCGCGGGTACGATCAGGTTATCGTGCTGCCCGGCTCGCTCAAATCGGCTCTGATTGCGGCGGCCACCGGCATCAAACAGCGCACGGGCTATGTGGGCGAATCGCGCTATCTGCTGCTCAACGACATCCGCAAACTCGATAAGGCCGCATTGCCGCTGATGGTTGACCGCTACACCGCGCTGGCCTATCCCACTCAAGCCGGATTCAACGGCCATTCGGGCAATCCGTTGTTCAAAATCGATGCAGACAGCAAAGCGGCTGCGTTGGCGAAACACGGTTTGGACACCGCCAACCCCGTTTTGGCTTTCTGCCCGGGTGCCGAATACGGCCCCGCCAAACGCTGGCCCGCCCGCCACTTTGCCGAACTGGCCCGCCGCTATGCCCGCTCGGGCTGGCAGATTTGGCTGTTCGGCTCGCAAAAAGACTTTGAAATCGCAGAAGAAATCAACACACTTTCAGACGGCCTCTGCATCAATTTGTGCGGCAAAACCAATTTGGCGGAAGCCATCGACTTATTGGCCTGTGCCGAGGCCGTGGTCTGCAACGACAGCGGCCTGATGCACTTGGCCGCCGCTTTGGGGCGCAAATTGGTGGCGGTGTACGGCTCGTCCAGCGCCGACCACACGCCGCCGCTAAGCAGCAGCGCCGCCATTGTGAGCCTGAATTTGGACTGCTCGCCCTGTTTCAAACGCGAATGCCCGTTGGGGCACACCGATTGTTTGAACAAACTTACGCCTGATTTGGTGGAGCAGGCGGTAAAATCGCTGGGATAGGCGGAGTCTTTGCAAAGGTTGTAATCTACAATGAAGATTTGATAACGATGAGGCCGTCTGAAATATGAACTGCACCCCAAAAGTTGGACACCCCCTCCAACTTTAAAAGGTGCAGTTTTCTTATGTCCAAATATACGCTAGATTTCAAATACCGAGCCGTACTCCATTACCACCAAGTGCACAGCCAACAGCGCACCGCAGACCAT
>JBHALY010000146.1:0-17235 GCA_041827905.1 Neisseria dentiae | reverse complement strand
TGCAGATAGTCTTTAAAGAAAAACGCCTGCGGGTCGGCGCCCCATGCGCCCACCAGCGAATAGTAGGTGTAGCTGGCCGCCCAGCCGATAATCACGGCATAGTAGATACAGATAATCACGTTGGCCAACACGTTCCACCAGCCGAAAGGCTCTAGGGCGCGGTTAAGGCGGCGGAATGCCAAAGGAGGCGAGCCGCGGTAACGGTGGCCGATGGCGTAGTCTAAAAACAGCAGGGGGATGCCTGCGGTGAGCAGCGCAATCAGGTAGGGCACGATAAACGCGCCGCCGCCGTTGTCGTAGGTTACATAGGGAAAGCGCCAAATATTGCCCAAACCTACCGCCGAACCGATGGCGGCAAACATAAATGCTCTACGGCTCGAGAAGGTTTCGCGCTTGGATTGGTTAGAATCAGACACGGTGATACCTCTTCAAAATTTAAGTATGGTTTTATTGCCGGCAGGCCTGAAGTGTGTGCAGCAGGCGTTTTTCTGCCGGTAAGGGTGCTATCATACTGATTTATGTAAAGTTGTGCGAGAAAAAATTAAGGGTATGGCCTGCGGTTTTGTTTATGCTCTCGGGATGGTTTTGCGCGAAACGGCGGGGCAGGGCGGAAAAATCACCGGAAGAGGCCGAATGTGGCGCCGATTCGCTATATAATCACGTTTTTTGCGCACAGAAAACCAGCTATGAAACACATCCACATTATCGGCATCGGCGGCACCTTTATGGGCGGCGTGGCGGCGATAGCCAAAGAAGCAGGCTTTAAAGTAACCGGCTGCGATGCCAAAATGTATCCGCCGATGAGCACACAGCTCGAAGCCTTGGGCATAGGCGTGCACGAGGGCTTTGACGCCGCGCAGCTGGACAGTTTCCCCGCCGATGTTTATGTGATCGGCAATGTGGCCAAACGCGGCATGGAAGTGGTGGAGGCGGTGATGAACCGCGGCCTGCCGTATGTTTCC
This sequence comes from Neisseria dentiae, assembly GCA_041827905.1. Lineage (GTDB taxonomy): Bacteria > Pseudomonadota > Gammaproteobacteria > Burkholderiales > Neisseriaceae > Neisseria > Neisseria dentiae_B. Next base: position 16,273 of record JBHALY010000146.1, on the reverse strand, counting down.
GGCCCGCAATGGCTGGCCGAAAACGTGTTGCAGGGGCGTTGGGTGCTGGGTGTGGCCGGCACGCACGGCAAAACCACCACCGCTTCAATGCTGGCATGGGTGCTCGAATACGCCGGTTTGGCGCCGGGCTTCCTTATCGGCGGCGTGCCGCAGAATTTCAGCGTGTCCGCCCGCCTGCCGCAGGCGCCGCGCCAAGACCCGCATTCGCAGTCGCCGTTTTTCGTGATCGAAGCCGACGAATACGACACCGCGTTTTTCGACAAGCGCTCCAAATTCGTGCATTACCGTCCGCGCACCGCAATTCTGAATAACCTCGAATTTGACCACGCCGATATTTTCGCCGACCTGGCCGCCATCCAAACCCAATTCCACCACCTTGTACGCACCATTCCTTCAGACGGCCTGATTGTCAGCAACGGCACCGAGCAAAACCTGCAAGATACTTTAGAAAAAGGCTGCTGGACACCCGTCGAAACCTTCGGTACGGCGTCGGGCTGGCAGACGGGCAGCGTGGCGGCCGACGGTTCGTTCGACGTTTTGCTGCACGGCCAACCGGCCGGGCGGGTGGCTTGGAGCCTGATGGGCGAACACAACCGCATGAACGCGCTGGCCGTGATTGCCGCCGCCCGTCATGCCGGCGTGGACGTTCAGACGGCCTGCGAAGCCTTGAGCGCTTTCAAAAACGTGAAACGGCGCATGGAAATCAAAGGCGAGGTTAACGGCATCACCGTTTACGACGATTTCGCCCACCATCCCACCGCCATCGCCACCACCGTGGCGGGGTTGCGTCAGAAAGTGGGCGAGGCGCGCATTCTGGCCGTATTGGAGCCGCGTTCCAACACCATGAAGCTCGGCACCATGAAAGCCGCGCTGCCCGAAAGCCTGGCGGAAGCCGACCGCGTGTTCTGCTATGCCGGCGGCGTCGATTGGGACGTGGCCGACGCACTCGCCCCGTTAGGCGGCAAGCTGCACACGGGCAAAGATTTCGATGCCTTTACGGCGGCAGTGGCGGCGGAAGCCCGGCCGGGCGATCATATTTTAGTGATGAGCAACGGCGGCTTCGGCGGCATCCACGACAAACTACTGGATTTGCTGGCAGAGCGGTAAGCCGCTTCGGGTTGTTGAACCGGAATGTATTGATAACATACTAATCAGGCCGTCTGAAAACAAATACTGTTTGTTTTCAGACGGCCTGATTATTACCTGCCAAACAACGCTTACTTCATGGCATCGCTTAATGCGCGCACGTTGTAGCGGTACATATTCACATAGGTGTTGGCGGGCGCGCCCTTGCTCAGAGCATCAGAGTAGAGCTTGCCGCTGGGCTTCACGCCGGTTTCTTTGGCGATGCGGTCAACCATGCGGGTGTCTTTGATATTTTCGGCAAACACGGCTTTTATACCTTCGCGTTTGATCTGGCGGATGATGGCCGCCACCTGTTTGGCCGACGGCTCGGCAGAGGTGTTCACGCCCTGCGGGGCGATAAAGCGGATGTTGTAGCGTTTGCCCATATAGGCGAAAGCGTCGTGGCCGGTGAGCACTTTGCGTTGGTTTTGCGGGATGGCGGCAAACGATTTCTGTGCGTCGGCATGGAGTTTTTTCAGTTCGCCCTGATAGGCGGTAAGGCGCTGGCGGTAATAGGCTGCGCCTTGCGGGTCGGCTTTAATCAGGGCGTTGGCAACGTTTTGGGCGTAGGTTTGCATCAGCACGGGGTCGGTCCAAACGTGGGGGTCGTATTCGCCGTGATCGTGGTCGTGGCCGTGATCATGGTCGTGCGCGTGGCCGCCTTCGGGGGCTTTGAGGGCGGAGATGCCTGCCGCTGCTTCGGCGTAGGGCACTTTGCTTTGCTTCACGGCGCGTTGTACGTCGCCGCCCTCGAGGCCCAAACCGTTCATCAGCACCAGTTTGGCGCTGCGGATTTTTTTGATGTCGCCGCTGGTGATGTGGTAGGCGTGCGAATCTTGGTCGGGACCGACTAAATTCTGCACGGCCACGCGCTCGCCGCCTACTTGCTTGGCAACGTCGCCCAAAATGCTGAAGCTGGCAACCACGTTCATGGGGGCGGCGTAGAGGTTGCCGGATACGAATGCGGCGATCAGGCCGGTTTTCCAATGTTTCATCGTAAACTCCTTTTGATATAACGTAACATATAAATTGGCGGTTAAAGCCTGTTTAAAGGAAGCAGGCCGTCTGAAAAAGATAGATTATTAAGATTCAAGCCCGGCGGTGTTTTTTATGACGCAACCATTTCGGAATAATACCGCCTTCGAGGCCGAACAACACCGAAACCAGATAAAACGCGCCGCACCACAGGATAATCGCGGGGCCGGAAGGGATTTCGATGTAATACGAAAACAGCAGCCCGCCGAAGCCGCACACCAAAGCGGTTAATACCGCCAGCAGCAGAAGCATACCCATGTTTTTTGCCCACAGGCGCGCGGTAATTGCGGGCAGCATCATCAGCCCCACCGACATCAACGTGCCCAAAGCCTGAAAACCCGCCACCAGGTTCATCACCACCAGCACCAGAAACAAAACGTGCCAGAAGCCGCCTTTGCCGTTTACCGATTTTAAAAACAGCGGGTCTATGCTTTCGAGCACCAGCGGGCGGTAAATCACGGCCAAAGCCACGATGGTAACGCTGGCGGCTGCGGCAATCAGTTGCAACGCGGGCAAATCCACGGCCAGCACCGAGCCGAACAGCAGGTGCAGCAGATCGACGCTGCTGCCGTTTTTGCTCACCAACACCACGCCGATGGCCAGGCTGCTTAAATAAAAGGCGGCGAAATTGGCGTCTTCTTTCAGCGAAGTGAAACGGCTGGCCAAACCCGCAAGCAGCGCCATCAGCATACCCGCCGCGAAACCGCCCGCGCTCATGGCGGGCATACTCAATCCGGCAAACATATAGCCGACGGCGGCGCCGGGCAGTACGGCGTGGCTCAAGGCGTCGCCGATCAGGCTCATGCGGCGCATCACCAGAAACACGCCCACCGGCGCGGCGCTGAATGCCAGGCATACCACCGATGCGAGCGCATAGCGCATGAAGTCGAATTCGGCGAACGGCCCGATGATTAATTCGTAAAGATTCATGTTGGTAATCAGAGGCCGTCTGAAATATCGGGCGGCGGTTTATCGGATATGGCGGGCGGTTTTCAGACAGCCTGAATTTGTTTGAGGCCGTCTGAAAGCAGGTTTTGCAAAGGCTTCGAAATCAGGCCGTTTCGCACCAATCTGCCGTTTCGTGCCGCTGCATGGCGGCGTTGGCCTGTTGCAGAAAGGTGTCGGTTAACACTTTCTCGGTGGCGCCTTCGGCGATTTTGTCGCGGGCAATCAGCAGCGTTTCGGGAAAATACGCCCGCACCTGCTCGTAATCGTGCAGCACCGCCACAACAGACTGGCCGCTGCCGTGGCAGCGCCGCAAAACATCGAGCAGGGCATAAGTGGTTTTGGCGTCCACCGCGTTAAACGGTTCGTCGAGCAGCAGAAATTTCGCATTCTGCGCCAACATGCGCGCAAACAAAACGCGCTGGAACTGGCCGTTGGAAAGATGGGCAATCTGGCGGCCGGCAAAGTCGGCCATTTCCACCCGTTCCAATGCTTCCATCACCCGTTTGCGCTGCTCGGCGTTAACCCGGCCGAAAAAGCCGATCTCATACCACAACCCCATCGCCGCCAGCTCAAACACACTGATGGGCTGGCTGCGGTCGATATCCGACTGCTGCGGCAGGTAGGCGATGTCTTGGCGGCGCAAACCGACATGGCGCACGGTGCCGGTGTCGGCTTTGAGCAAGCCCATCACCGCCTTGAGCAGAGTGGATTTGCCCGCCCCGTTGGGGCCGAAAATGGCGCACATACAGCCGTCGGCAAATTCGGTGTTCAAATGGTGGACGGCCGGCCGGCGGCGGTAGCTTACGGTGAGGTTTTCAACCAGAATGCTCATGCCACCGCCCAGAAATAAGCGCCCCACAGCAGGGCGAGGGCAGCGGCGGCCAGCAGCAGGCGTTGGGCGAGGCCGGTGAGTAAAATGGAATTCATGCTTAAAAAATCTTTCAGACGGCCTTGCCTTAGGCGCAAGGCTGAAAAGCGCAAATGATACTGTATAACATTATATTTGTAAAACGCAGGCCGTCTGAAACGGCAAATGGCGTACAATAACCTCCAACCGTTTCAACATTCTCAGGGAAAAGCATGAACGACAACCTGCTCAACGACAAACTCAACCTTGAAACCGCCCGTATTTCATGGAACGAACTGCAACCGCATTTCGCCCGCGGCGCAGCGGTGTATGTGAGCGCCGATCTGGATCTGATTCAAACTGCCCGCCTGATGGCCGACGACGATGCCGCAGCATTGGGCGAACTGATGAAACAGGGCAGGTTCGGTGTGGTTAGCGAAGATCAGGCGCGCCGCTTTTTGGCCGCCAACCAAGCCATGTGGGCGGTGGTGGTGGCGCCGTGGGTGCTGGTGCAGCCCTGCGCCGACGAATGAAAGGACAAACATGACGGCCCAACTTTATGATTTCGTGATGAAAGACGCACACGGCAATGATGTGGCCTTGTCCGGCTATGCCGGCAAAGTGCTGCTGATTGTCAACACCGCCACCCGCTGCGGCCTTACCCCGCAATATAGCGAGCTGCAAACCCTTTATGCCCGCTATGCCGGGCAGGGTTTGGAAATTCTCGATTTCCCCTGCAATCAGTTCCGCAATCAGGCGCCCGAGACCGGCGGCGAAATCGAGCAGGTGTGCCAAACCAAATTCGGCACGCAGTTTAAGATTTTCGGCAAAATCGATGTGAACGGCGCCGATGCCCACCCGCTATACCGCTACCTGAAAGCGCAGCAACCGCACGACAGCGGCGGGGGCGGCATAAAAGGCGCTTTGTTGAAGCTGGCCTCACTCGGCAGCAAGCGCGAAGTGGGCGATATCGAGTGGAACTTCACCAAGTTTTTGGTTGACCGCAACGGCAGGGTTGTGAACCGTTTCGCGCCCGCAGTTACCCCGCTTTCGATAGAAAACGAAATCAAATCATTGCTTTAAATTCAGATAGATTAAACGAAAGGAAACCGTATGGAACAGCGCGAACTCGGCAAGAGCGGCATCATGGTCAGCAAAATCTGCCTGGGCACCATGACCTGGGGCGAACAAAACACCGAGGCGCAGGCGCACGAGCAGCTTGATTATGCGCTGGCCAACGGCGTGAACTTTATCGACACCGCCGAAATGTATCCCGTGCCGCCGTGCCAAGAAACCTATACCCGCACCGAACAATATATCGGCAACTGGATCAAACGGCGGGGCAGGCGCGATGATTTCGTGCTGGCCAGCAAAGTCGCCGGCCCCACCGGCGCCAATAACCTCGACAGCTACATTCGCGGCGGCAACGATTTTTCGCGCGCGCAGATTATCGAAGCCTGCGAAGCCAGCCTCAAACGGCTCAACACCGATTATCTCGATTTATACCAGCTGCACTGGCCGGAGCGGCAGGTAAACTTTTTCGGCAGGCTCGGCGTGTCGGCGCTGGCCGAAAACGAACGGTTCACCCCGATAAACGAAATTGTCGATACCTTGGGCGAATTGGTACGGCAGGGGAAAATCCGCGCGTTCGGATTATCCAACGAAACCCCGTGGGGCACGATGCGCTATCTGAACCGGCACGAAGCAAACCCCGAGCTGCCGCGCGCCGCCTCGGTGCAAAACCCCTACAACCTGCTCAACCGCAGCTACGAAGTGGGCATGAGCGAAATTTCACTGCGCGAAAACATTCCGCTGCTGGCTTATTCGCCGCTGGCCTTCGGCGTGTTGAGCGGAAAATACCGCCACGGCGCCATGCCGGAAAACAGCCGTTTGGCCTTATTCGAGCGCTTCAAACGCTATACCAAGCCGCAAGGTTTCGCGGCGGTGGAACGCTACGCAAAAATCGCCGAAGACGCCGGTTTGAGCCTCACCGCCCTGTCGCTGGCCTTCGTAACCGGCCGGGCATTTGTGGCCAGCAACATCATCGGCGCCACCACTATGGAACAATTGCGCGAAAATATCGCCAGCGCCGAAGTGGTATTGCCGGACGACGTGCTCGAAGCGGTGGATGCCGTGCACGCCGAAATCAGCAATCCCTGTCCTTAAAAACAAGCCCGGGTATGATTGGCAATAAGGCGGGGGAAACCTTTGCAAAATCCGTTCAGGCCGTCTGAAAACGTTTCAGACGGCCTGTTTTGCTTCTTAAAGACATCAAACACCAAACGGTTTAAAATAACCGCTTCGAGTCTGCCTTACCAAGCCTAAACAGGAATCCACATGAAAATCAGCACCCAGTTCGATGCCGGCGCCGTAACCGTAATCGATGCGGAAAACCCCGCCGACATCCGCCTGCAACTGCGCCCCGACAACGCCTCCGATTTCGCCCAATGGTTTTATTTCCGCCTGCAAGGCGCGGCCTATCAGAATTGCGTGATGCACTTTGAAAACGCCGCCTCCGCCGCCTATCCGGCAGGTTGGGAAGACTATCAGGCCGTGGCTTCCTACGACCGCCAAAACTGGTTCCGCGTGCCCACCCGCTACGAAAACGGCGTGCTTACCATCGAACACACGCCGCTGGCCAACAGCGTGTATTACGCCTATTTCGAGCCGTATTCCCATGAGCAGCATCTCAACCTGCTCGGCGACGCGCAAGGCAGCGGGTTGTGCCAGATAGACGACTTGGGCAGCACCGTGGAAGGCCGCGACATCAACCTGCTCACCATCGGCAATCAGGCCGCCAGCGATTTGAAAGTGTGGGTAACCGCCCGCCAGCACCCCGGCGAAACCATGGCCGAATGGTTCGTAGAAGGTCTGCTCGCGCGCCTGCTCGACCCGCAAGACCCCACCGCCCGCGCGCTGCTCGACCAAGCCACGTTCTACATCGTGCCCAACATGAACCCCGACGGCTCCGTGCGCGGCAACCTGCGCACCAACGCCGCCGGCGCCAACCTCAACCGCGAATGGCAAAACCCGACCGTAGCGCGCAGCCCCGAAGTTTATTATGTGCGCGAAAAAATGCTCGAAACCGGCGTGGATTTGTTTTTAGACATCCACGGCGACGAAACCATTCCCTTCGTGTTTGTGGCCGGCACCGAAGGCGTGCCCTCGTATAACGGCCGCATCGCCGAACTGGAAACCCGCTTCAAAAACGCCTTCGCCGCCGCCAGCCCCGATTTCCAAGACGAGCACGGCTACGAGAAAGACGCGCCCGGCCAAGCCAATATGACCATGGCCACCGCCTGGGTAGGCGAGCAGTTCAAATGCCTGGCCTACACGCTGGAGATGCCGTTTAAAGACAACGACAACCTGCCCGACGACGACTTCGGCTGGAACGGCCAACGCTCGCTGCGTTTGGGCGAAGCGGTGCTTTCCGCCGTTTTGAGCGTGTTGCCGCAGCTGCGTTAATAAAGGTAACGATTTTAGTGTGATTCAAAACATCAGGCCGTCTGAAAACGTTTCAGACGGCCTGAATCTGTTTAAGGCCCAATCAGCCGTGACGGCGTTGGAAATCCTGCATAAAGCCGACCAGCGCTTCCACGCCTTGCAGGGGCATGGCGTTGTAGATGCTGGCGCGCATACCGCCCACCGATTTATAACCCTGCAACAGTTTCAGGCCGGCGGCGTCGGATTCCTGCACGAAGCGCTGGTCGAGTTCGGGGCTTGGTGTGCCGAACACCACGTTCATTTTCGATCGGGCATCCGGGCGGATGTTGTTGATATAGAAACCGCCGCTGCCGTCGATGGCATCATAGAGTTTGGCGGCTTTCAGCGCGTTCACCGTTTCTATCTGCGCCACGCCGCCTTGCGCCAGCAGCCAGCGGAACACTAATCCGGCGATATAGATGGGATAAGTGGCAGGCGTGTTGTGCATACCTTGGCGGTTGATGTGGGTTTGGTAGTTCCACACGTCGGGCACGCGATCGGAGCAGCGTTCGAGCAGGTCTTCGCGGATAATCACCACGGTTGCGCCCGCCGGGCCGATGTTTTTCTGCGCGCCGGCGTAAATCACGCCGAAATCGCGCACGTTGATGCGGCGCGACAAAATATCGCTCGACATATCGCAAACCAACGGCGGCATATCTTCGCCCAATCGGGGCAGTTCGCCGTATTGCAGGCCGTTTACGGTTTCGTTGCTCACGAAATGCACGAAAGCCGAGCAGCGGTCGATATCCCAAGTGTTTGCGGGCGGCAGGTCGAGATAGTCTAACGCCTTACCGTCGGCCGCCAGATGGATTTCGGCATCGGAAAGTTTGCCCATCTGTTTGTGCGCCACCGACGACCAATTGCCCGTTACCACCGAATCCACTCGTTTGAATCCGTTGGCGAAGTTCATCACCACCATATTGAACTGCGAGCTGGCACCGCCTTGCAGGAACAGGATTTTATAGTTGTTAGGAATATCCAGCAGCGTGCGCAAATCCTGTTCGGCATGGTGGAGAATGCTCATAAACACATCGGATCGGTGGCTCATGCTCATTACGGGAAAGCCGGTGCCGTTGTAATCGAGCATTTCATTTTGCGCGGTATGCAGCACCGCACCGGGCAGCACGGCGGGGCCGGCGGAAAAATTATAAACGGGGTTGGGTAACATATTGATATGCCTTGAAAAGGAAGCTTGGTGGGATGGGCATGGGCGTGATGAAGTCGAAGGCTGGCGGAAAAAGCAAAATGCAACGCTTATTCTGTATGGTTTTTCAGCGCACGACCCGGCCGGCCGGAACGCCCGATTCTAGCCCGTGGCGGTGTGTTCCGCAAGGCGGGCTGATTTAAGCCACTATATTTTCAGACGGCCGAATACAGCGACAGCCACAGATAATGTCCGGCGATGCCCAAAAACCAGGCCAGGCCGATGCGGTTGTTTTCTAAAAACGTGCGGAAACACACCCAGCGGTCGCGGGTGCGGATTTGGCGGTATTGCTGTATTTGCCAGTAAACCGTGAGCGGCAACACGATCCAGAAAGGCCAGGTGGCGCCGATTTGCCAGCCCAGCACCGCCATCAGCGCGCTGAACCAGAAATGGCACAGCATGATGGCGGATACATCGTTATCGCCGAAAGTGATGGCCGAGGTGCGGATGCCGAGCTTGAGGTCGTCTTCTTTATCGGCCATGGCATAGATGGTGTCGTAGGCGAGCGTCCACAATACGTTGGCGGTAAACAGCAGCCAGGCCAGCGGCGGCACGGTTTCGGTTACGGCGGCGAACGCCATCGGTATGCCGAACGAAAACGCCAGCCCCAGATAAAACTGCGGCAGCGGGAAAAAGCGTTTGGTGAAAGGGTAGCTCACCGCCAGAAACAGCGCGGGCAGGCTCATCAGCCAGGTCAGGCGGTTGAGCGGCAGCAGGCACAGGGCGGCCATCAGGCAGAGTATCAGCGCCAGCAGCACGGCCTCTTCGGTGGAAACCAAGCCGCGTGCGAAAGGCCTCGCTTTGGTGCGTTCTACCGAGCCGTCTATATCGCGGTCGGCAAAATCGTTGACCACGCAGCCTGCGCTGCGCATCAGAAAAGTACCGGCGGCAAAAGCCAGCAGAATGGTGAAATCGGGTATGCCTTCCGAGGCAATCCACAACGCCCAAAAAGTGGGCCACAGCAGCAGCAAAGTGCCGATAGGCTTTTCGATGCGCATCAGCCGGCTGTAAATCACCAGCCTGCCGACCACATAGCGGGGCAGAAATTTCAGGAGCAACCGTTTAATGTTCATGTGTGATATTAACTTTAATTATAAATTTAGCCGATACAGATAAAGCCGCTTGTTTCCAAACGGCCTGTATCTTCGGGGTAATTATAATCTAATTCTATCTCACCCATCAGCGGGCTGAACAAAACTTTGCAGCGCGGGCAGAAAGCATTCGGCCAAGCCGAGCGTTTCGCCCTGCCAGTTGAACAGCGAGCGGCGCGCCACCGAGGCATGGCCGTCGAAACCCGCCAGCGGATAATGCGGCGGCAGGGCGGTATATTCGAACGGCGAGCGCGTTAAAGGCAGCGAACCGTCGAACAGCCGCTCGCCGAGCGGGCGCGTGCCGCAATCGAGCAGGTCGAGCCAGTTGGACGACGTTTGCCGGCACAGACTGCGCGCCCATACGACAGGTTCGCCGTTCAAACACAGCAATACGTCGCGGGCGAACCAGTTTTGTGTTTCGCTGTTTTGCAGGCCGTCTGAAAAAAGGCGGTCGAAGCCGCTGCTTCCCAAATGCAGCAGGCGCACGGAAAAAGCGGCATTCAAACCGCGCAGGGCGGCGGTAAGCGACTGCGCCTGCATCACGGTGGCTTGCGGCGTGCGGGGTGAAATGTTTTCGGGCAGGCGGGGCTGCCATATCAGGTGGTTATCCATATCCGATATTATATAGCGGAAAAGCTTGTTTTTGGCACGGGCGGCAGGCAGTAGTCGGTATGTGTTTGCGGCCGGGGTTGAAGCCGGCAATCAGGCCGTCTGAAAGATTGGTTGTTTTCAGACGGCCTGATATTTTTTCGCAAACCGGTCAGCCCCACAACGCCCACACCAGCCCCGATAAACCCAAGCCGAATAGGTCGAAAACCGAATGTGCCAGCATAAACGGCACCAGGGTTTTGATTTTTCTTCGGAAGAGTATGTAAACCACGCCCAGCACGGTAACGGTGGCTGCGCCGGCCAGCCCTTGATAAGTGTGGAAGGCGAAACGCACGAGCAGGCTGAAAGGCAGCGCGTAAATCAGGTTTTTGCGGGGAACGGCGTAAACCAAACCCAAGAAAAACAGTTCTTCATAAAAGCCGTTCAGCAGTGAGAAGGCCAAGAGCGGCAGGGAGAGGTGGAGCCAAATATCCGGGTTTTGGCCGGCGGGATCTGTTGTTTGGGGATAGTCGTAATGATGGGGCAGAACGATGCTGTGCAGATATTGGTAAACATCGGCGGCCAACCCCGCGCAAACTATCAGCAGCAGAACAAGCGGCAGGGTGCGGCGGTTGGCGGAAAAATCCAAAGCTTTGAAATCAAACCGCCGCAGGCGCAGATACAGCCAGGCGGCTGCCAGTGAAACCAGCTCGATAATGATGCTGTTGTAGTTGTCGCGGTCGCTGAAGGTGAGCGCGGCATAATCGGGCGCGGCGTAGCCGCTTTGCAGTATGCCCAGATAGCCGTAGAGCGAAGCGGCGGTGGCGTAGCCGAAAAAAATCAGGCTCAAAACGATAAGGTCGGCGAAGTTTAAATGGAGTGTTTTGGGTTTTTCCGTCATTTTCTGTTTTCTTGATTGGGTTTCAAACGATCGTTTAACGTTTGATTAGACGGAGAGGCCGTCTGAAAACTTACGCGGGCATTTTCAGACGGCATCTTGCAAAAAAGGCCGTCTGAAAAAATTCAGACGGCCTTTGCGGGTGTTGGGGTGAAACGGTTTATTTGCTGCGGGCAAACACCATTTTCGTTGCCTGCCACGATACACAGCACGCGCCGCCGATAAAGATCAGGTCGGCAACGGTGCGCACCCAGCGCAGGGTGTCGAGCAATTCCTGCTGCATAAAGCCTTCGCTGCGGGCATACCACAAGCCCTGCGTGATGCTGGCATAGGCCTGAATCACACCCACCGGCAGGAGGCTGATGGCAATCATCAGCACCAGGCCGCTGTTTAAGAGCCAGAAGCCCCAAGTCATCAGGCTTTCGTTAAATTCGGCATTCGGCTTGATGTAGCTGGCCACCAACAGCACGAAGCCCAGTGCCAAGAAGCCGTACACCCCGAACAAGGCTGCGTGTGCGTGCACGGCGGTGGTGTTCAAGCCTTGCAGATAATAGAGCGAAATCGGCGGGTTGATTAAAAAGCCGAACACGCCAGCGCCCACCATGTTCCAAAACGCCACGGCAACGAAGCACATCAGCGGCCAGCGCAGGCGTTTCGCCCACGGTGCGGCGTTTTGGTAAGACCAATGTTCGTAAGCCTCGCGGCCGAGCAGAATCAGGGGGACTACTTCCAAAGCCGAAAACGATGCACCCACCGCCATCACGGGGGTGGTGGTGCCTGAGAAATAGAGGTGGTGGAAAGTGCCGGGCACGCCGCCCACCATAAACAGGCTGGCGGAAACCAGGGCGGTAACGGTGGCGGTGCGTTGCGATACCAAACCCATATTGTAGAAAACGAAAGCCAGCGCGGCGGTGGCGAACACTTCAAAGAAGCCCTCCACCCACAGGTGCACCACCCACCAGCGCCAGTATTCCATAATGGTGAGGCTGGTGTGTTCGCCGTAAAACAGGCCGGGCGCGTAAAACAGGCCCACGCCGGCCATCGAGGCCACGAAAATCGCCAGCATGTTTTTATCGGTTTTCTGTTTAAAAGCGTTTACGGTGCAGCGCAGCATCAGGAACAGCCACAGCAGCAAACCCACCATCAGCAGAATCTGCCAGAAGCGGCCCAAATCGAGATATTCGTAACCCTGATGGCCGAACCAGAAGTTCAGATGCGCGGGCAGCGCGTGGCTCAACGCCAAAAAGTTGCCGCCGTATGAGCCGAGCACCACGATAAACAGCGCGATATACAGAAAATTTACGCCCGCACGTTGGAATTTCGGGTCTTTGCCGCCGTTGATAATCGGTGCCAGAAACAGGCCGGCGGTGAGGAAACCGGTGGCAATCCAGAAAATCGCCGATTGGATGTGCCAGGTGCGCACCAACGCATAGGGGAACCATTGCGAGATGTCGATACCGTAAAACTGTTGGCCTTCAACGGTGTAGTGCGCGGTTAGGCCGCCCAGCATCACTTGCGCCACAAACAATGCCACGGTTAAAAACACATATTTGCCCAAGGCTTTTTGCGACGGGGTGAGCTGCACTTTAGACAGCGGGTCTTCAGACGGCGCGGCCGGCTCTTCGTCGTGCTTTTTCAAAAACGAGAAACCCCAAACCAACAGGCCGATGCCCAACAGCAGAAATACGATGCTGGCAAACGACCACATATAGTTTTCGGTGGTCGGCACATTGTTCACCAAAGGCTCGTGCGGCCAGTTGTTGGTGTAGGTGGCGTCGTGATCGGGGCGGTTGGTGGAAGATGCCCAAGCCGTCCAGAAGAAGAAGTTGGTGAGTTTTTGGCGCGCTTCTTCGCTTGGCAGCGTGCCGTTTTTCATGGCAAACGCTTCGCGGGTTTTAATCATCGACGGGTCGTCGCCGTAGAGCGTGATGTAATAGGGCGCAACACGTTTAACCGCTTCGATACGCGTGTCGGAAAGCACCACCTGGTCCTGCCCGTTCACGCGGCTGCCGTTGCGGTATTCTTCGGCCATACGCGCTTGCAGATTGGCTTGCGTGCCTTTGTCCAGATCGGCATATTTTTTGCCGTGTTCTTTTTCGGCGGTGATGTCGAGCCAGGCTTCAAGTTCGCGGTGCAGCCAGTCGGCCGTCCAGTCGGGGGCTTGGTAAGCGCCGTGGCCGAGTATCGACCCCAGCTCCATGCCGCCCGTGCTCTGCCAGGCCGATTGGCCGGCCAGTACGTCGTCTTTCGTGATCAGGGTTTGCCCCGATTCGCTCACATAAGCCTGCGGAATCGGCGGCACCTGCTTGTAAACCTCGACACCCAAATAGCCGAGTATGGAGAAAGTAACCGCCAGCACCGCAATCAGCGAATACCAGAGCTTTTTGTACTGTCCCATTTTTGTGCTCCTTCTTCTGGTTGGAAGTGGTTTTTAAAAATTCATAAAATATGAATGTTAAAATTGTAGCACGGGTTGGTAAAAAATAAACACTATATAGTCGAAAGGAAACAGAGATTTTCACTAAATAAAAGATAAATATGGATATATGTCAAAAAATATGGGTGTTTTGCAGCTAGGGGAGGGAAATTTTCTAGTTATAAAGTATGATATTTTTTGAAAAACACTAGGTATAAAGCATGATTATGTTTTGTAATATTCATACAAATTGAATCAATTGATGTAAATCAACATCAAGCCGGCGGGCTTCTCACATAATTTGCCCAACCCTAAAACCGCTTGATAAAAAGCGGACATTTCTAAAAAAGGAACCCGCCATGAAACGCCACGCTTTAGCTGCTCTGATCGCATCATTGTTTGTTCTCACCGCCTGCGGCCAGCAGGCAGCCGACCAATCCGCCGGCCAGCCTGCAGAGGCTTCTGCCGCTTCCGCCCAAAAAGCCGATGCCCAAGCGCCGCAGGGCGAGTTGCCGGTGATTGATGCCGTGCTCACTTCCGCTCCCGAGGTGCCGCCGCCCGTTAACCGCGACTATCCCGCCAAAGTGGTGGTGAAAATGGAGGTGATCGAAAAAGTGATGCCCATGGCCGACGGCGTGGACTATAAATATTGGACGTTCGGCGGCGATGTGCCGGGCAAATTCATCCGCGTGCGCGAGGGCGACACCGTGGAAGTGCAGTTCTCCAACCACCCCTCGTCAACCGTGCCGCATAATGTGGACTTTCACGCCGCCACAGGCCCCGGCGGCGGTGCCGAAGCCACGTTTACCGCACCCGGCCACACTTCCACATTCAGTTTCAAAGCCCTGCAACCCGGCCTGTATATCTACCACTGCGCCACCGCACCCGTGGGTATGCACATCGCCAACGGTATGTACGGCCTGATTCTGGTCGAGCCTAAAGAGGGGCTGCCGAAAGTGGATAAAGAATTTTATGTGGTGCAGGGCGACTTCTACACCAAAGGCAAATACGGCGAAACCGGCCTGCAACCCTTCGATATGGAAAAAGCCGTCAAAGAGCAGCCGGACTATGTGGTGTTTAACGGCCATGTGGGCGCGATTGCGGGCGATAAAGCCCTGAAAGCGAAAGTGGGCGAAACCGTGCGTATGTATGTGGGCAACGGCGGCCCCAATCTGGTATCGTCGTTCCACGTTATCGGCGAGATTTTCGACAAAGTGTATGTGGAAGGCGGCAAGCTGATTAACGAAAATATCCAAACCACGCTGGTTCCCGCAGGCGGCGCGGCGATTGTGGACTTCAAATTAGATGTGCCCGGCAGCTTCACATTGGTCGACCACTCCATCTTCCGCGCATTCAACAAAGGCGCGCTCGGCCAGCTGAAAGTGGAAGGGCCTGAAAACAAAGAAATTTATTCAGGCAAAATCAGCGATGCCATCTACCAGCCCGAAGGCGGCGCCATCCAAACCGTGCCGTTAACGCCCGAAGAGGAGCAGAAAGTGAAAGCCGGCCCATCAAAAGCCGCCGGTAAAGAAGACCAAATCAAGCTCGGCAAAGCCGTGTATAACGCCAACTGCATGGCCTGCCACGGCGCGGAAGGCAAAGGCGTGGAAGGTGCATTCCCGCCGGTGGCCAATTCCGACTATCTGAAAGCCGACCCCAAACGCGGCATACACGCCATACTCAAAGGCGTGAGCGGCAAAATCACCGTTAACGGCAAAGACTACAACAGCGTGATGCCTGCCGTGGCGCTGAATGATGAAGACGCCGCCAACGTGTTAACCTACATACTCAACAGCTTCAACAACGGCGGCGGCCAAATCAGCGCAGCCGATGTGGCCAAAGAGCGCGGTAAGTAAAACCAAACAGGCCGTCTGAAAAGAATCGTTTCAGACGGCCTTCAGGCTTTTATATTTGCCAAACAACCAACCCGATATTTTTCAGACGGCCATACCGTTTCAGGCCGTCTGAAAAACCAAACACGGAGGCCAGCCATGAATACCGCCCGACTGCTCACCTGTGCCCTGCTGCTTGCCGCAGGCACGGCCGCTGCCGCCGAAATGGCCAAAGTGAACGGCGGCCGCTACCGCCCGCTCTACCTGAAAAAAGAAACGCCCATGATCAGCGTGAAAGCGTTTCAGCTCGACACCCTGCCCGTTACCAACGCCCGATTCGCCGCCTTCGTGCAAAAACACCCGCAATGGCAGCGCGGCAGAGCAAGCAGCAAACAGGCCGAGCCGGGCTATCTGCGCCATTGGGTAAAAAGCGGCAACGGCTATGCCCCGCTCAAAAGCGATTTGAACAAACCCGTTACCAACGTTTCATGGTTCGCCGCCCACGCCTACTGCGCAGCCCAAGGCAAACGCCTGCCCACCATCGACGAATGGGAATTCGCCGGCCAGGCTTCCCAAACCCGCATCAACGGCACGGCCGAACCGGGCTATAACCGCACCATTCTCGATTGGTATGCCGAAGGCAGCCGCAAAGGCTTGCGCGATGTCGGCCAAAGCAAACCCAATTATTGGGGCATTCACGATATGCACGGCCTGATTTGGGAATGGACCGAAGATTTCAACAGCAGCCTGCTCACCTCCGCCTCGGCGGCCGGCAGCAATATGTTTTGCAGCGGTGCATCGGCAGG
>JBHALY010000145.1:0-2507 GCA_041827905.1 Neisseria dentiae | reverse complement strand
CAGGCGTGGGCAAAGTGATTGCCTACGGCGGCGACGGCGTGAGCTTTTTGTTCGGCGGTTTGGTGTCGGACAAAATGTTTGAGGTGTTCGGCGGCGGCGGTTTCGTGTTCGCCTTGCGCGTGTTGCCGATGATTGTGTTTTTCTCGTCACTGGTGGCGGTGCTGTATTACATCGGCGTGATGCAGATTCTGATTAAAATCATCGGCGGCTTTTTGCAAAAAGTGCTGGGCACGTCGAAAGCCGAATCAATGTCGGCGGCGGCGAACATTTTCGTGGGCCAAACCGAAGCGCCGCTGGTGGTGCGCCCGTTTATCCGCAAAATGACCGAGTCGGAGCTGTTTGCCGTTATGAGCGGCGGCCTGGCTTCGGTGGCCGGCTCCGTGCTGGGCGGTTACGCGCAGATGGGCGTGCCGCTGCCTTATCTGATTGCCGCTTCGTTTATGGCCGCGCCCGGCGGCCTGCTGTTTGCCAAACTGTTGGTGCCGGAAACCGAAAAACAGCAAACCGAAGCGGAAATCGACGCCACTGCCGACGAAGAAGAAAAACCCGCCAACGTGATTGATGCGGCTGCGGGCGGCGCGGTAACGGGGGCGCAGATTGCCATAGCGGTGGGCGCTTCGCTGCTAGCGTTCGTGGCCTTAATCGCCATGCTCAACGGCCTGATCGGCGGCGTGGCGGGCTGGTTCGGCTACGGCGGCCTAACCCTGCAAACCATTTTGGGCTGGCTGTTTGCGCCGCTGGCTTGGGTAATCGGCGTGCCGTGGCACGAAGCGGGCATCGCCGGCTCGTTAATCGGCCAAAAAGTGGTGGTGAACGAATTTGTGGCCTATTCCGAATTCGTGAAATACTTACGCCCCGAATCGGCCGTTAAGCTGAGCGAAAACACACAGGCGATTATATCGTTTGCCTTGTGCGGCTTCGCCAACCTGGGCTCCATCGCCGTGCTGGTGGGCGGCCTGAGCATTATGGCACCCAACCGCCGCAAAGATGTGGCGCGCCTCGGCCTCAAAGCGGTGGTGGCCGGCTCGCTGTCGAACCTGATGAGCGCGGTGATTGCCGGTTTGTTTATCGGTTTGTCGGGCGCGGCCATTATCGGTTAAAACCGGGTAAGGCCGTCTGAAAACCCGCTTTGCTTTCAGACGGCCTGTTTTATTTATCAAAAGGAAACAATAGCTTATGTTTACCGGCATCGTTCAAGGCATGGGGCGTATCGCCGCCGTGCACGCGCCCTCCCCCGACTTTCGCACCTACACCGTCGAGCTGCCCGAAGAAATGGCGCACAATCTGCAAACCGGCGCTTCCGTCGCCAACAACGGCTGCTGCCTCACCATCACCAAAATCAACGGCCGGCTGGTGGATTTCGACCTGATGGGCGAAACGCTGGCCAAAACCAACCTCGGCGCGTTAAGCGTGGGCAGCCCCGTCAACCTCGAGCGCGCCGCCCGCTTCGGCGACGAAATCGGCGGCCATCTGATGAGCGGCCACATCATCGCCACCACAATCATCATCCGCATTGAAGAGAGCGCGCACAACCGCACCGTATGGTTTGCCCTGCCGCCCGGGTTAAAACCCTATATCCTCACCAAAGGCTTCGTGGGCTTGGACGGTTGCAGCCTCACCATCGGCAGCGTAACCGACGGCGAATTCAACGTGCACCTGATACCCGAAACCCTGCAACGCACGCTGTTCGGCAGCCGCCGCACGGGCGACGTGGTCAACATCGAAATCGACCCGCAAACACAGGCGGTGGTAGATACCGTGGCCCGTGTGCTGGCGCAGCGCAACAGCGGATAAACTTGCCCCGCTGCGTTGTTGCAGCATCTTGCCGCATTGCCTGCGGTTTGCTGCTTTGTCCCGGAAGCTGATTTATCCGTTCTAAACCGCAGGCCGGGAGTTTGCTAAACCCGTTTAGGCCGTCTGAAACGTTTCAGACGGCCTCAAATTTTGCAATATTCGCCGAGCCGTCTGAAAAAACCAACCGCCGCCGTTCCCAGGTTTGGCGCGTATCGGTTATATCTTCTCAAATATTGCTTTTCAAACAAAAAATGCCCGGATAAAACTCGGGCATAACTGAAGCAAATTGTTTTTCAGCAACGGCAGCCTGCGCTCCCGCCGCCCGATTCTATTTGTTATACCGACTCAGCCCCAAATCGTTGCTGCGGATTTCCGTTTCCCTGCCGCACACCAAATCGGCGGTAAGTTTGGCCGAACCCAGCGACATCGTCCAACCCAATGTGCCGTGGCCGGTGTTGATAAACAGGTTGTCAAAACGAGTGGCGCCGATGATGGGCGTGCTGTCCGGCGTCATCGGGCGCAGGCCGCTCCAGAAGGTGGCGCGCGGTAAATCGCCGCTGCCGGGGAAGAGGTCGTTCACCACCAGCTCCAACGTTTCGCGGCGCTCGGGGGCAAGTTGCAGCTTGTAGCCGGAAAGCTCGGCCATACCGCCGATGCGGATGCGTTCGTTAAAACGGGTAATGGCCACTTTATAGGTTTCGTCGATAATCGTG
>JBHALY010000144.1:0-2522 GCA_041827905.1 Neisseria dentiae | reverse complement strand
GGCTGCTGGATGTCGTTTTTCAATTTGGGTGCATGGGGCGTGCTTTATACCTACACACCCGAGCTTTATCCGGTGCGTTTCCGCGCATTCGGTTCGGGCTGGGCGGGTGCGGTGGGGCGGGTCGGCGGTATCGTGGCGCCGATGGCGGTGGCGGCGATGATGGGCGGCGAAAACGGTTTCGGGCGGATTTTCGTGATGTTTACCGCCGTGCTGGTGGCGGTGGCGGCGGTGATTGTGCTGCTGGGAGAGGAAACCAAAGGCCGCAGCTTGGAAGACATCAGCGGTTAGGTTTTTCAGACGGCCTTAGGGTTTGTTAACACGACACAACGGCGGTATTTTGGGCCAACAACCTTGTCTGAGGCGTTAAAGATGCTTGCAAGGCGTTTAACCTTGCTGTGCTTTTTTCTCAAAAAACCGTTTCGCCGGTCAATTGTCAACAGACTCTAAAGTATTTTGAAAGGTCTCAAGTTGGTTTTGTTTTACGATACAATCATGCAATATATCAATGTTTTCGGAGAACAACATGAATACGTCTTCCCAACGTTTGGCCGCCTTGCGCCAAGCCATGAACACGCAAGCGTTCGATGCGTGGATTATCCCTTCGGCCGACCCGCATTTGTCGGAATACCTGCCGCAGCACTGGCAGGCGCGGGTGTATGTTTCCGGCTTTACCGGCTCGGTCGGCACGCTGGTGGTGAAAAAAGACAGCGCCGATTTATGGGCGGACAGCCGCTATTGGGAACAGGCCGCGCAGCAGCTTGAGGGCAGCGGCATCGCCCTGCAAAAGCTCGGTTTCGGCAAAACCCATGTGGAAGATTTGGCCGAGAGCCTGCCTGAAAACGCCCGCGTGGGCGTGGCACCCGATATGCTGTCGCTGGCGGCCAAGCGCCAGTTGGAAAGCGCGTTTGCGGCAAAAAATATCAGCCTGGTTCACAGCGGCGATATTCTCGCCGCCATCTGGGAAAACCGTGCCGCTCTGCCGCAATCGCCGGTTTATCCGCACGATGCCGCCTTTGTGAGCGAAAGCGCCGCCGCCAAACTGGCGCGGGTGCGCGCGGCCATGCAAGAGAAAGGCGCCGATTACCACCTGATTTCTTCATTGGACGACACCGCCTGGCTCACCAACCTGCGCGGCAGCGATGTGCCGTTTAATCCCGTGTTTTTGTCTTACCTGCTGATCGGACAAAATCAGGCCACGTTGTTTGTGGCGCCCGAAGCCTTAACGCCTGCCGCCCGCGCCGTGTTGGCCGAAGCCGGCATCGGCACCGCTGCTTATCATGAAGCGGCGGCAGCCTTGTCGCAGATTGGCGGCAGCCTGCTGCTCGATCCCGCCAAAACGGCGGTAAGCACCTTAGCGCAACTGCCCGACAGCGTGCGGCTGGTGGAAAGCATCAACCCCTCAACCCTGTTCAAATCCATCAAATCCGCCGCCGACATTGCCCATATCCGCGAAACCATGCGACAAGACGGCGCGGCCTTGTGCGGATTTTTCGCCGAATTGGAGCAGAAGCTGGCAAACGGCGAAACCGTTACCGAGCTGGACATCGACACCCTGCTGCTGGTACACCGCAGCCGCCGCCCGCACTTTATCTCGCCCAGCTTCAACACCATCGCAGGCTACAATGCCAACGGCGCGCTGCCGCATTACAGCGCCACGCCCGAGGCCAACGCCGTCATCAGCGGCAACGGCCTCTTGCTGATTGATTCGGGCGGCCAATATCAGGGCGGCACCACCGACATTACCCGCGTGATGCCCGTCGGCACGCCTACCGCCGCGCAAAAACGCGATTTCACGCTGGTGCTCAAAGCCCATATCGCGCTGGCGCAGGCGGTGTTTCCCGAAAACATTCCCGCGCCGATAATCGACGCTATCTGCCGCGCGCCTATGTGGCAGGCGCAATGCGACTACGGCCACGGCACGGGGCACGGCGTGGGCTACTTCCTCAACGTGCACGAAGGGCCGCAGGTGATTTCCTACCACGCCGCCCCCAACCCCAACCACGCCATGAAAGCGGGTATGTTCAGCTCCAACGAACCCGGCCTTTACCGCCCGCAGCAATGGGGCATACGCATTGAAAACCTGGTGGTCAACCAACCGGTGGAAAGCCCCGCCGAAACCGCGTTCGGCAGCTTTTTGTGTTTTGAAACCGTTACCCTGTGCCCGATCGACACCCGTTTGGTAGACACGGCATTGATGACGGCCGCCGAAACCGAGTGGCTGAACCGCTACCACGCCGAAGTGCGCGAAAAACTGCTGCCGCTGGTGGAAGGCGCAGCGCGTGTGTGGTTGGAAGAGCGCACCGCTGCGGTTTGAGCCGCTTGTTGAATCTCTGCATAACGTTAAAGGCCGTCTGAAAGCAAGTGTGCAGGCTTTCAGACGGCCTGAATGTAGGAAAAGCTAGCGTTGTTTACAGTATTTGAAAGACAATACTGCATGAACATCCATAAAAATACCCGGCTAACCCCGCATAACCGCCGGGCCGTTTGGCGCGCTTATATACAAGACAAAATCAGTGTAACTT
>JBHALY010000143.1:0-12738 GCA_041827905.1 Neisseria dentiae | reverse complement strand
TTCCAGTTTTCGTCGAAATGCTCGGGAATACGGTAGGCGTTTTGTTCGGAAAGGTTAAACACGAATTGCAGAATCGAATTGGCGCGGTGAAGCCAGCGTGCCGCGCGTTCGTCGTCGGCGGCGATGCCCAGCGCCAGTTGCGCGTCGAATGCGGCCAGGCTGGCTTCAACGGTGTGCATATTGGCGTTTACGCCGCGGTAGGGTTCGCTTTCGGAAAAGTCGCGCGAAAACGATTCGCGCATTTTGCCTGCGGCTTCGTCCCAAAAATAACGGTCGTGAACGGCGCTGATGGCGTCGAACAATTCGTCTGCCCGCTTGATGCCTGCCAGCAAACCGCTGGATGCGGCCAGCAGCACGAAAGCGTGGGCATAGGCGGTTTTCTGCGTGCCGGCTTCGGTGGGCACGGCCTGCCCGTCTGCGCCCGGCTGGTGCTCGAGCGCTTCGAAAAAGCCACCGTGCTCGCGGTCTTGAAAATGCTCAAGCAGCGCGTTGATGCCGTGTTCGGCCAACTCGCGGCAGCCTTCGATGCCCATCAGCGCGCCGATGCTGTAGATATGCGTCATGCGGCAGCTGATCCAGGTTTGCACGGGCTGCGACAAATCGACTTCGCCGTGTTTGTCAAGATAGCCGAAGCCGAACGGCACTTTCGATTTGCGCGCAAATTCCAACAGCGCCTTGCTTTGGCCGAGCAGCCATTGTTTGTGTTGCGGGTTGTAAAGCGGGGTAATCATGCGGTTTCTCCTGTTTGAGATGAGGTTTCGGGTTTTCGTTTTTTCCTCTGATTATAAATAGGCCGTCTGAAAAGCGATAAGTTCACCCATTTTCAGACGGCCTTGATAAGGCTCACAATCCGCCGCTACACGGGATCGGTATGCACCAACACTTCCGCGTTTTCAAACAGGGCGCGGATATTGGCCGCCACCGCTTTGGCCGTTTCGTGCGCTTCTTCAAGGCTTGCGGCGGCGCTCACGTCGATGTGCAGCTGCACGAACACCTGCGCGCCCGATTGGCGGGTTTTCAGATCGTGCACGCCCCGCACCTGCGGCACATTCAGCGCGGCTGCTCTAACGGCCTCGGTTTGCCCGTGCGGCAGGGCTTTGTCCATCAGGGTGTTCACCGCTTCTTTGCCGATATCGAAGGCGCTTTTCAGAATCCAAACCGCCAAGCCCAACGCCAGCCATGCGTCGGCGGAATGCCAGCCGTAAGATGCCATCAGCAGCGCCGCCAGCACCACCGAATTGGAAAGCAAATCGGTAACATAGTGCAGCCGGTCGGCGGCGATGGCCTGCGACGCCGTGCGTTTGAGCACATAGCGCTGAAACGCTACCAGCGCCAGCGTCATCACCACCGACACCACCATCACCGCAATGCCCCAGCCGGTGTGCTGCAAAGGCTCGGGCTTCATCAGGCGGTCGAAGGCGTTTAAAAACAGAAATACCGCCGAGCCGCCGATAAACGCCGACTGCGCCAATGCCGACAAACCTTCGGCCTTGCCGTGGCCGAACGGGTGGTTTTCGTCGGCAGGCTGCAAAGCCAGGCGCACCGCCAAAAGGTTAACCGCGCTGGCGGCAAGGTCGGTGAGCGAATCGGTGAAACTCGCCAGTATGCTCACCGAACCGCTGAACAGCCAGGCGGCGGCTTTCAGCCCGACCAGCAGCAAAGCCGTGGCGGTGGAGGCATAAGTGGCGAGCGTCAATAAGCGTTCGCGCGAAAGTTCCATACAGCATCCCTTTATTTCAAAACCGTGATGAAAGATTGTACACGTTTTATGCTTAAGGTTTTCTGAATGCAAAGGTCTCGGGCCGTCTGAAAACCGACCGCACCGATAGCCAACCAACAGCGTTTCGGCGATAATAACGCGCTTTTTCCCACCTTCTCGAAAACCCTTATGCACCCCTTTCTCACCGGACTGATGATAACCGGCGGCCTGATTGTCGCCATCGGCGCACAAAACGCCTTTGTTTTGAAACAAGGTTTGCTCAAACAGCACGTGGGCTTGGTGGTGCTTTTGTGCTGGCTGTGCGATGTGGTGCTGATTGCGCTGGGCGTGTTCGGCACCGCTGCCCTGCTCTCCGGCAGCCCCACCGCTTCGGCATTGCTGGCGCTGGCGGGCGGCCTGTTTCTGCTGGCCTACGGCGCAATGAACGCCAAACGCGCCTGGCAGGGCGGCGGGCATCTGGCGGTGAGCGCCGACAAACCGGCCGCCTCTTCCGCCCTGAAAACCGCCACCACCACACTCGCCCTCACCCTGCTCAACCCCCATGTGTATATCGACACGGTGGTGTTGATCGGCGGTGCGGCTTCGCCTTTCGACCAAGCCGGCAAAATACTGTTTCTGCTCGGCTCGGTAACCGCTTCGGCACTGTGGTTCGCTTCGATAGGCTTCGGTGCGCGCCTGCTGCTGCCGCTGTTCCGCCGCGAACGCGTATGGCAGATTCTCGACGGCCTGATTGCCGCCATGATGTTTTATCTGGCCTGGGGCCTGCTGCAACAGGCTCTGCCGCTGTTGTTTTGACGCGGCAAATCCCAACAAACCGAGGCCGTCTGAAATAAATGTTTCAGACGGCCTTAAAATATGAAAACCCATATAAAATCAATATAATGAATTTATCCAAAGATATGCCGCACCCTCATACTTTACCAACCATAACAATCCTGCCGGGCAGAACCCGATATACTTGTTGCCGTTCAACCGCCTGCCGCATTAACCGGTTTATTAAAGGATAAAACCATGAAACACATTCTGTTTGCCGCCACCTTCGCCGCCGCCCTAAGCGCCTGCACCGTAGGCACGCCCGGTATGTCGGTGGGCGTGGGAGTGGGCACCAGCATAGGCCGCCACGTCGGCTTGGGCACTTCCATCAATATCCCCGTCGGGCTCGACCGCACCCGCACCGGCGGCAACACCAAAGACGGCGTAAATGTGGCGGAAGAACAAATCGTTACCTATTTCGACGCCCAAGGCAACGCCCGCAACCAATCGGTTAAAGGCGGCTTTCACCGCCAGCTGATCAGCAAACGCAGCAACGAATACATCGTGCAGGATTTCTACAGCGACAACAACCAAAAGCGCACCGACCCCTACACCCTGCCCCGCAACCGCCTGATGGATTTCCGCGCCCACCCCGAAGACGGCACGCTGACCACCTATGCCTACAACGGCAACGTGATGCAGCAGCAGGTTTTCAAAAACGGCAAGCTGGTGAACGCGAAATATTAATCCGGCGGAGACCTTTGCAAAACCCTCAGATGTGGATGCAGTTCAAGGCGTAGCAGCGCAGCGAGCGCAGACATATCACACGATAGGCAAGTGAGCGAGCAGCACACAACGCAGAAATGCACCGCAGATGGGGGTTTTGCAAAGGTCTCCGGCGGCTTTTGCCGAACAGCAAGCACCAAAAGAACAGGCCGTCTGAAAGCATAATCTTTCAGACGGCCTGAAACCTTTGCAAAACTCATTGAGGCCGTCTGAAATGTTTGATTCCGTCATTATCGGGCTTGACCCGATAATCCAGTATTTGCCATTCGGGCGAAATGCGGATATTTCAGAAACATCAAGTACCGGATTGCCGGGTCAAGCCCGGCAATGACGGACAGGTGTTGCCGCAAACCGTGTATTCGCCCTAAGTTTTCAGACGGCCTTAAGATATTTTTGCAAAGGTCTCAAAGAGATACTCGGGTCAAGCCCGAGTATGACAGCATTTGGGTATTTCAGACGGCCTCAATGAATTTTGCACTTAAGGTATTTTTGCAAAAACCTCAGCCCGCCCCGTTCACTCAAGCGTTCAGATTCACCGAATGCTCGCGCGTTTCGTGGAACACGATATCCGGCCAGCGTTCCTGCGTTAAGTTCAGGTTCACGCGGTTGGGCGCGAGATAGGCCAGGTTGCCGCCCGCGTCCACCGACAAATTCACCGCGTTGGCTTTTTCAAATTCGGCCAGCTTCTTCTTGTCGGCGCACGACACCCAGCGCGCCGACCAAATCGAAGCGTTGTCGAACACCGCTTCCACGCCATATTCGGCAGCCAAGCGCGAAGTAACCACCTCAAACTGCAACACGCCCACCGCGCCCAAAATCAAATCGCCGCCGTTATGCGGTTTGAACACCTGCACCGCGCCCTCTTCGCCCAATTGCTGCAAGCCTTTTTGCAGCTGTTTGATTTTCAGCGGGTTTTTAATGCGCACGCTGCGGAACAGCTCGGGCGCGAAAAACGGAATGCCGGTAAACGCCAGTTGTTCGCCTTCCGAAAAACTGTCGCCGATTTGAATATTGCCATGGTTGGGAATACCGATGATGTCGCCCGCGTAGGCTTCCTCCACCAGCTCGCGGTCGTGCGACATAAACGTGACCACGCTGGAAGCGGCGATTTCGCGGTTGATGCGCAAGTGCTTCATTTTCATGCCGCGCTCGAACTTGCCGGAACACACGCGCAAAAAGGCGATGCGGTCGCGGTGTTTCGGATCCATATTCGCTTGGATTTTAAACACGAAGCCGGAGAATTTCTCTTCAGACGGCTGCACCATGCGCACGGTGGCATCGCGCTCTTTCGGTGCCGGCGCCCAATCGATAAGGGAATTCAAAATTTCCTGAATGCCGAAATTGTTAATCGCCGAGCCGAAAAACACCGGCGTGAGTTCGCCCGCCAGAAATTCTTCCAAATCAAACTCGTTCGATGCGGCCTGCACCAATTCGATTTCGTCGCGCAACTGCTGGATTTCCAACGGAAAGCGTTCGGCCAAAACCGGGTTGTCTATACCTTTGATGATGTCGAACTCGTGCGGCAGCCGCTCGCCGCCGGCCTCGAAGAGATAAATTTCGTCGTTCAGAATGTGATATACGCCCTTGAAGTTTTTGCCCATGCCGATCGGCCAGGTAACCGGCGCGCAGCGGATTTTCAAAATATTCTCTACTTCGTCGAGCAATTCCAGCGAATCGCGCACTTCGCGGTCGTATTTGTTCATAAAGGTTACGATGGGCGTGTTGCGCAGGCGGCAAACGTTTAACAGTTTAATCGTTTGCGCTTCCACGCCTTTGGCCGCGTCAATCACCATCAGGGCGCTGTCCACCGCCGTTAACACGCGGTAGGTGTCTTCCGAAAAGTCTTGGTGGCCGGGGGTATCGAGCAGGTTGACGGTGTGGTCTTTGTAGTCGAACTGCATCACCGACGAAGCCACCGAAATACCGCGCTGCTTCTCGATTTCCATCCAATCGGAAGTGGCGAACTTGCCGCTTTTCTTGCCCTTTACCGTGCCCGCGCTCTGAATCGCACCCGAAAACAGCAGCAGCTTTTCGGTGAGCGTGGTTTTACCCGCATCCGGGTGGGAAATGATGGCAAAGGTGCGGCGGCGGCGCACTTCTTGTGGAATATTCGACATGGTTACTCTTATCAATACACTATATGAAAAACGGTTTCGGTTTAAAACAGTTTGAACGGATAAAACCGTGCAACTGCCAAACAGGCCGTCTGAAAGGTTTTTTCAGACGGCCTGCCATACAAACCGATCGATAAAACAAGGCGCCGAATTGTATAAAAAAACGCTTGTTTTTTCAATATTTAAACCGGGCTAATCCACAACAGGCCGTCTGAAAAAAATTTTCAGCCATATTCATGCCGGAGCTTTCAGGGCCTGTCGTCGAGAGCAGCACAATCACGATTTCATATATTTATCGATAAACGGCAAAATCTTTTCGGGATAACGGCCGAAATAGTTGTAGCCGTCTTTGAAGCGGCGGGTGGTGCCTTCGATCCACAGCAGTTCTTTTTCTTTGGCACCCAGCAAATCGAAGGTTTTTTGCGCGTCTTCGGGGTTGCGCGTCCAGGCATCGTCAAGCACCTGCACGATCAGCGTCGGCATTTTCACGGCATGGGCGGTGAGGTGTGGGGTCATTTCGGCGGCGGTGAAGGCACCCATTTTCATCAGTTCCAAATCAATCAGTTCCTGATATTGCTGCACACCCTGCAATTCGGAAAACGCATCGAAAATCGCGCCCATCGACACCACCATCGGGCTGACCATGCATTTCACGTTTTCAAACAGCTCGGGGCGTTCCATGATGGCGCGGTATTGCGAATTGCCGCCCATGCACTGGCTGTACAGGCCGACCGTCATTTTGGAAAGCTCGGGGTGGCTGTCGACAAACTGTTTCACGCCCACGCAGTCGCGCCATTCCCAATTGCCGATGCCGCTCAAACCGCCGTTGGCCGCCGCGCTGTTGCCGTGGTTGCGGATATCGTAGGTTAAAACATTGTAGCCCGCGTCAGTCAAATGCTTGTATTGGATAACAAAGTCGATTTCCACCGCATCGAAGCCCGCCCACGGCAGGCCGAAATGGCCGGGATAGCCGCTGCGGCACATCGGCAGCGCGTGGTTGAAAATAATCAGCTTGTCGCTTTTTTCTTTGGCCGGGATATACCACGCTTCCAGCGGCGTGCCGTCGGCGGAGGGAATCACCAAATCCTGATAGGCCATGCCGTATTCGTCGGGCGTTTTGAAGATAAAACTGCGCAACGGGCGCACGATATTGGCCAAACCTTTGACTTTTTCATAGTCTTCGGCGGAAATGGTTTTTTCTTGCTCTAATGCCTTAGCCAGGCGTTCTTTTGACATGCGTGCCATGTAGGTTTCCTTTAGTTGTGAATGGTTGAAAAAGATTTATTCTTGCAGCAATTGTTCGGTGCGCTGCAAAAATTCGGCGATATCCATCTGCTGCCCCATGCGGCTGCGAACGATATACAGGTGTTTGGCAAACGAGCCGCCGTTTTGTTCGATGATGCGCTTGAAATCATCGATATAGCGTTGCTCGAATTTGCTGTTCATCGAGTTGAACAAAATCACTTTTTTGCCGCCAAAATCGTTTTGGCGGGCAAATTCGTAAATTTGCGGTGCCGGGCTGTACAGCCACACCGGCGAGCCGATATAAACCGTGTCGTAGCCGCTCAAATCGGTTTTGCCGGGGCGGATAACGGCATAGGTGTTACGCGCATCGCGCAGCGCCTGAAGCCAGCCGGTGAAGCCGATGCGGTTGCGCTCGGATTGCAGCGCGATCAAATCGGCCTGCGTGCGGCGGGCAATTTGCCGCGCCATCAGCTCGGTATTGCCCGAGCGCGAGAAAAACACCACCAGCGTGCGGCTGCCTGCACCGGGAACCGGCATGGCATCGGCCAGTTTGCGGTTTTGCGCGTGTTGGCGGCTGTCGGTGCCGACCACAAAGGCCACAAAACCCAGCAAAGCGGCAACGGCCAATGCCGCACCAAGCAAAACGGTTTTCATGATGCCAGGGCTTCGCGGATACGTTCGATCAGCTGTGCGGCGTGTTCATCGGCCCGGCTGCGGATGGCGGCCAAGTCGGCTTCGCTGCTGATGCCGGGCAGATAAGCCATGTTGTACGAATAAACGGGGGCTTGATAGTCCATGCCGCACAGATGGGCGGTGGAGACAAACTGCGGAAAATAATCTTCGATATCGAAGCCTTCATAGCCGCCCTTACTGTACCCTTCTGCGCTGCCGCCTGCGGTGAGCGACACAATCAGCTTTCTGCCGTGCAGTTTATCGCCGCTGCTGCCGTAGGCAAAGCCGTAGGTCAGCACCCCTTCCAGCCAGCTGCGCATCAGGGCAGGAGCGGAATACCAGTAAAACGGAAATTGCCACACAATCACATCGGCCTGCGCCAACGCGGCTTGTTCGGCGGCGGCATCAATGGTGCCGTCGGGATAGAGCGTATCCAAACGGCGCACAACAGTTTGGGGAAAGGCCGTCTGAACGCGCTCGATAATCCGCCCGTTGGCGGTGGAGTGTTCCAAATCAGGGTGGCCGGAAATAATCAGAATATTGTTCATGGTGTTCATCCAAGTTAGGCGGTTATCCAATTCCCTGATTCGGGCAAGGCTGCATTATGGCTTTACAATGCTATCCGGTAAATGAATAATTCAGGAATTTAGAATTCCTATAATTGGAAAAATCATATGAACCGTTTTGATGCGCTGAAAATCTTTTGCAGTGCCGCCGAAACTTTGCAATTCAAGGAAACCGCCCAGCGTTTGGGCATTTCGCCGCAAGTGGTTACCCGCACCATCGGCGAGTTGGAGCGCGAATTGGGCGAAACGCTGTTCCAGCGCAGCACGCGGCAGGTGCGGCTTTCCGATTTCGGCGCCCAGTTTCTGCCGCAGGCGCAGCAGCTTTTGTATGACAGCGAACGGCTGTTTGCCGCTTCCGGCCGCGAGCAGGCGGGCGAGATGGCCGGTGTGGTACGGGTGGCGGTGCCCGATATGGCGCTGATGGAACAAGTGTTGGCCGATTTGTGGACGGAGCTGGCGGATTGTCCCGAGCTGGCGCTGGATTGGCGCACGGATTTGGCGTTGGCCGATGTGGTGGACGAGCGCATCGATGTCGGCATCCGTTTCGGCACGCCCGAAGACAGCCGCCTGATTGTCAAACGGGTAGGCACGGCGGAAGACTGCATCGTCGCCACCCCTGCGCTGCTGGCGCGCTTGGGCATGCCGCAGCAGTGGCAGGATTTGCAGCGCGGCTATCCTTTGAGCGCGCTGCTCAATCCCAACACCGGCCGGGCGTGGCCGTGGTATTTGTCGGACGCGATGCAGCTGGTTCCCTACCGCCCCAAGCTATTGGCCACCCGCATGGAAAACGAACTGGTCGGTGTGCTGGCCGGGCAAACCGTCGCCTGCCTGCCGCGCCTATTGTGCCGCGAACACCTGCAAAACGGCGCGCTGGTCGAACTGTTCGCCGATGCGCCGCGCAAACAATGGACGGCCTATGTGTACCGCCCGCAGCGCAACATCACCCACCCGCGTGTGAAGCGGGTGTTCGACCTCTTGGCGCAATGTTTGGCGCGGCATATATAGATGAATATCGGTTGTGTAAACGCTCAGCTGCGCCCCGTGCTCAGCCCTGCCTTGCCGTTTTCCCACAGGGTTTTCAACAACACTTTCCACGGCGACATATTCGGGTTTGGCTGTTTGCCTTGTCCGATTAACGCCATTTGCGCCATATACCAATCCATCTCCAGCACCGCACCGATTTTGTTATCCACTGCCGCCACACCGGTTTTGATACGGTTAGTGGTGATGGTCTGATAAGTGCCTTGTCGGATTTTATCCGGCAAATCAGGCATTAAGGCAAACGGGCGGGCTATACCGATAAAATCCAGATGCCCGCTTTGCAGCGCTTCGTTCATGGCGGCTTCAGAACGGAAACCGCCCGTAATAATCAGCGGCACTTGGCTGACGGCACGCGCTTTTTCCGCATAATCCAAGAAAAAGGCTTCCCGTTTTTTGGTGCTTTCCTTCGCCGTCAGCATTTCGGGGCTTTCGTAGTTGCCGCCTGAAATTTCAATAAAGTCAATGCCCAATTCCGACATTTTCTGCACCACTCGAATGCTGTCGTTTTCATCGAAGCCGCCTTTTTGAAAATCGGCGGAATTCAATTTCAAACCCACCAAAAATTCAGAACCCACCGCCGCCCGAATGCCTTGGTAAATTTCTACCAAAAAGCGCATACGGTTTTCCAAACTGCCGCCCCATTTGTCGTTGCGGCGGTTATGGTGCGGCGACAAAAACTGGCTGATTAGATAACCGTGCGCCCCGTGGATTTGTACACCCGAAAACCCCGCCTGTTCGGCAAGCCGTGCGGTTTCTATAAACCGGCCGACCAATTCTTCAATCTCACCGGCAGCCAATTCGCGCGGCGGGTTGATAAAGCCGTCCATGCCCTGCAAGGCAACCGCGCTCGGTGCAACAGGCGTGGGCGACAGCACTTTGGGCGATTGTTTGCCCGCATGATTAATCTGCATAATCAATAAGGTATCATTTTGCCTTCCTGCTTTTGCCCACGCTTTGAGCGTGTCCATACTACGATCATCGGTCAGCACCACATCGTTAATCGAGCCTTTGCCGTTGTCGGCCACCATCACATTGCCGGTTACCAACACGCCCGCGCCGCCTTTGGCCCATGTATCGTACAGGCGGACAAGCTGTTCGGTTGGCCGGTTGTGTTTGGCAAGCTGCTCTTCCATGGCGGATTTGAAGAAACGGTTTTTGGCGGTTTGGCCGTTTTTAAAAGCAAAGGTTTGAAACAACATGATGATTCCTTAAAGTTTACAAGTTTAAAAATATGAACACAATAAATAAAAAATTAACTCGAACGATTTGACGGACAATGCTGCTCCATTAACGCCACCACTTGTTTTAACTGCTCGGTCGCCTCCCGCATGGCGATGCTGTAAAAACGTTCTTTGCCGATTTGCTCCACACTCACGGTTTGCGCCTGCAACATGATTTTCAAATGGTGCGACACCGCAGGGCGCGACAAATGGATTTTATCGGTAATCTCGTTGACATTCATTTTGCCGTTTTCCAATAACAAATATAGGATTTTATGGCGGTTTTCATCAGTAAGAACAGTGAAAACGGGAATGCAGTTTTTCAATAATCGCATGGTTTGCTGAGGCATGGCCGTCAATTCAGTTTATAAGTTTAAAAATTTGAACACATTTTAGATTACAGTGAATATGAAAGTCAAGCCTGATATAAACGGCAAAGATGGTTAGGAATATATTTCAGGCCGTCTGAAAATTTTTCAGACGGCCTGAATTTATCTATCTCTTTCTTTCTGCCGGTATTTTTTAAATCACCTTGTTACCGCCGGCCGAATTTTTCCAGCAGAAAATCCACCATGCTGCGCACGGTGGGGACGGAGCCGCGGTTTTTGTAATACACGAGATACAGCGGCACGGTATCGACCGCCCATTCGGGCATGAGGCGCACCCAGCCTTCGCGCAGCATGTTGTCGAAGCAGGGCAGCAGCGCGATGCCGGCGCCGTCGGAAACCATTTGGCCGAGCAGGTTGGCGTCGTTGCTGTTGAGTTTGCTGCCGCCCTGTATGTGCACGCTGTGCTGCTTGCAGGTGAAGCGCCATTCGGGGCCGTCGTATTTATTGAGCAGCGTGTGGCCGTGCAGCTCGTGCGGGCTTTTGGGACGACCGGCGCGCGCCAAATAACTTTCGGCGGCAAACAGCCCCAGTTCGATGTCGGTAAGTTTGCGGGCGACGACGTTGTCGCCTTCGGGCAGGCCGAGGCGCAGGGCGATGTCGATGCCGTCTTGAATCATATTCACTTTTTTATTGTTGATTTCGATTTCCAGCAGCACGTCGGGATAGCGGCGCATATATTCGGCCAGATGCAGCATCAGAAAGCCGCGCCCCACTTCGGTGGAAACTGACAGCCGCAGCAGGCCGCCCGGTGCGTCGAGCTTGCCCTGCACGCTGTTTACGGCGGTTTGCGCCGCCTGCATCATTTCCTGCGCGCGCCGGTAAAACTGTTCGCCCACTTCGTTGAGCAGTACGCCGCGTTTGCTTCTGTCCATCAGAGCGGTGCCCAAGTCCGCCTCCAGGCGGCTGATGCGGCGGCTCAAGCGCGATTTGGGGATATGCACCAAATCGGCCGCTTTGCTGAAACTGCCCGCCTGCACCACCACCACAAACAGGCGGATATCGTTTAAATCTACATTGCCCATTTTTGTACGTTCTGTTTTTGCAACTTAAAGTTTGATTTTTGTAGCTTGTTGCAAAATTATGCTCACCTATAATGTGCCTTGTCAACGAATGCTACCCGCAATCGGTTACCCCCCAATCCCAACAAGGAGAATCAAAATGGCAAACAAAAAACCCTATATCCGCTTAGACAAAAACGACGCCGCCATGCTGCTGGTCGACCACCAAACCGGCCTGCTCTCGCTGGTGCGCGACATCGATCCCGACAAATTCAAAAACAACGTGCTGGCCACCGCAGATTTGGCCAAATATTTCGGCCTGCCCACCATTCTCACCACCAGCTTTGAAAACGGCCCCAACGGCCCCTTGGTGTCCGAACTGAAAGAAATCTTCCCCGACGCGCCCTATATCGCCCGCCCCGGCAACATCAACGCTTGGGACAACGAAGATTTCGTTAAAGCCGTCAAAGCCACCGGCAAAAAGCAACTGATTATTGCCGGCGTGGTAACCGAAGTGTGCGTGGCCTTCCCCGCGCTGTCGGCCATTGAAGAAGGTTTCGACGTATTCGTGATTACCGACGCCTCCGGCACCTTCAACCAAATGACCCGCGACGCCGCATGGGACCGCATGAGCCAGGCCGGTGTGCAACTGATGACTTGGTTCGGTGCCGCCTGCGAGCTGCACCGCGACTGGCGCAACGACATCGAGGGCTTGGGCGCGCTGTTCGGCAACCATATCCCTGATTACCGCAACCTGATTACCAGCTTCAACACGCTCACCCAGGGTAAATAAACGCAAAACAGGCCGTCTGAAAACCATTCAGACGGCCTGATTAGGTTTAGAATGGCAACCGTTTAACCGCATCAAGAAAGGAATAAAAATGACCAAAATCGCCCTCGTTATCGGCAGCTTGAGCCGCCAATCCATCAACCGCGCCGTGGCCGGACACATTGCCGCACAAGCGCCTGCAAGCGTGGAAATCGAAGAAGTGCAGATCGGCGATTTGCCGCTCTACACGCAAGACCTTGATGCCGAAAGCGTGCCGCCATACGACCGCGTGCGTGCACAGCTCAAAGCCGCCGATGCCGTGCTGATTGTCAGCCCCGAGCACAACCGCGCCATGCCCGCCGCCGTGAAAAACATCATCGACATCGCCTCGCGCCCCTACGGCCAAAGCGTGTGGCAGGGCAAAAAAGTCGCCGCCATCACCGCCTCGCCCGGCAGCTACGGCGG
>JBHALY010000142.1:0-13052 GCA_041827905.1 Neisseria dentiae | reverse complement strand
TACGACCACTTGCCCGAGCAGGCTTTCTATATGGTTGGCGGTATCGAAGAAGCCGTAGAGAAAGCGAAAGGCTTAAACTAAGGAGGTCGGCATGAATATCATGCAAGTTGAAGTGGTAAGTAACGAGGAGCATATCTTTTCGGGCGAGG
Organism: Neisseria dentiae; assembly: GCA_041827905.1. Taxonomy (GTDB): domain Bacteria; phylum Pseudomonadota; class Gammaproteobacteria; order Burkholderiales; family Neisseriaceae; genus Neisseria; species Neisseria dentiae_B. Next base: position 12,903 of record JBHALY010000142.1, on the reverse strand, counting down.
CCAGCTTTGTGGTGGTGCCGACCCTGACGGGTGAACTTGGTATTTATCCGCGACATGAGCCGATTATGAGTTTGGTCCGCCCCGGTGCTTTGCGTTTGACCGTGCCGGGGGAGTCTGAAGAATTGCTGGTTGCTGTTTCAGGCGGCCTGTTGGAAGTACAGCCCGATAAGCTGACCGTATTGGCCGACGTGGCCGTACGCAGCGAAGAGATGGATCAGGCGCGTGCAGAAGAGGCGAAAAAAGCCGCCGAAACGCGTATTTCCCAAGCTCAGGACGATGAATCGCTGTCCAAGGCACAAGCAGCATTGGCCGCCGCGATTGCACAACTCAAAACATTGGATTACCTCCGTTCGCAAAAAAATAAATAAGGATTTGCCTGCAAATCCGGCAAAGCACAGCTTCAGGCTGTGCTTTTTATTTGTTCGCCAGCCGAAATATCGGCCACTCTCTTGAGTTTCGATTTTCTGCCCTTATTTTAAAAGCCAATTTTCATACCATTACCGAACATTCATCATGAGCAATAAAGATTTTTATGAAATTCTGGGCGTGGCCCGCAGTGCAAGCGACGACGAAATTAAAAAAGCCTACCGAAAACTCGCCATGAAATATCACCCCGACCGCAATCAGGGCGATGCGGAGGCGGAAGAAAAATTTAAAGAAGTGCAGAAAGCCTATGATATTTTGTCGGACAAGCAAAAGCGGGCTTCTTATGACCAATTCGGCCATGCCGGAGTTGATCCGAACATGGGCGGCGGCGGCTTCGGCGGTTTCGGCGGCTTTGGAGGTGCGCAAGGTTTTGACTTCGGGGATATTTTTAGCCAGATGTTCGGAGGCGGTGCCGGCGGCGGCCGCCAACAGAACTATCAAGGTGCCGATTTGCAATATGCGGTAGAAATCACGCTGGAAGAAGCGGCCAAAGGCATTAAAAAGCGCATTACCATTCCCACTTATGAAGAATGCGATGTGTGCCACGGCAGCGGAGCGAAGCCCGGCACATCGGCCAGCACCTGTTCCACCTGCCACGGCAGCGGCACCATTCATGTGCGCCAGGCCATTTTTCAAATGCAGCAAACCTGCCCCACCTGCCACGGCACGGGCAAAGAAATCAAAGATCCGTGCGTGAAATGCCGCGGCGAAGGGCGGGTGAAAACCAGCAAAACCGTTGAAGTGAATATTCCGGCGGGCATCGACAACGGCCAGCGCATCCGCCTGAGCGGGGAGGGCGAGCCGGGTATGCACGGCGCGCCGAGCGGCGATTTGTATGTTGTGGTGCACGTTAAAGAGCACAAAACATTCGAGCGCAACGGGTTGGATCTGCATTGCGAAATGCCGATCAGTTTTGCCATTGCCGCACTGGGCGGCGAGGTGGAGGTGCCGACGCTCGACGGCAAGGTGAAGCTGAGCATTCCCAAAGAAACCCAAACCGGCCGCCGGATGCGCGTGAAAGGCAAAGGCATCAAATCGTTGCGTTCCAGCGCGGTAGGGGATTTGTATTGCCATGTGGTGGTGGAAACGCCGGTTAACTTAACCGAGCGTCAGAAAGAATTGTTGGAAGAGTTTGAAAAAATCTCTACCGGCATGGAGCGTTCGCAAACTCCCCGTCAGAAATCGTTTTTCGATAAAGTCCGCGACATTTTCGATTAACACAGGTTTCCCTGCATCGGTTTAAAGTTTCAGACGGCCTGAATAATCATTAAGGCCGTCTGAAACTTTATAAAAAACAGAATCAGACAGGGCTGTTTGCGCATCAATGAATTTGAATCAAGTTATTTTAGATACGAAAGAATTTTATGCAGAAAATCACCTTGATTGCCGCTTGTGCGGAAAACGGCTGTATCGGCATCGATAACACCATGCCGTGGCATTTGCCTGAAGATTTTGCTTTTTTCCGCGCCTATACCACCGGCAAGCCCGTGATTATGGGCCGCAAAACCTGGGAATCGCTGCCGAAAAAGCCGTTGCCGGGCCGCCGCAATATCGTGGTCAGCCGTCGGGCGGATTATCCGGCGGATGGTGCGGAAGTTATGCCCGACCTGCAAACCGCGTTGTCGGCTTGTGCCGAAGATGCCGAAATCATCATTATGGGCGGTGCGCAGATTTATACCGAAGCTATGCCGGCCGCTACTGATTTGCGGATTACCGAAGTGGGTTTGAATGTGGCAGGCGATGCGTTTTTTCCAAAAATCAGCAGCAGCGATTGGCAGGAAACAAGCCGTGAGGCGCATACGGCGGCAAACGGCACGGGTTATGCGTTTGTGCATTACGAGCGTTTGCGATAATTTGGTTTTTTTGTACACAAAGGCCGTCTGAAAAAAGCTCCGTCCGGTTTTCAGACGGCCTTCATACATTTCCGCAAAGTTTCACAGCCAAGCTGTTATAATTCCGCCTTATCTTTATTCTCTTCAAACGCAACATCAAAGCCATCATCATGCAAGAACACTACCAACCGTCTGCCGTCGAGCCGGCGGCGCAAACCAAGTGGGCCGAAGCCCGTATTTTCAACGTGGCCGAAGACACTTCCAAACCCAAATACTACTGCCTCTCCATGTTCCCTTATCCCAGCGGCAAGCTGCACATGGGGCATGTGCGCAACTACACCATCGGCGACGTGCGCAGCCGCTTCAAACTGTTAAACGGCTTCAACGTGTTGCAGCCCATGGGTTGGGACGCCTTCGGCATGCCCGCTGAAAACGCTGCCATCGACCGCAAAGTCGCCCCCGCCAAATGGACGTATGAAAACATCGCCTATATGCGCAACCAGCTCAAAAGCCTCGGTTTCGCCATCGACTGGGAGCGCGAATTCGCCACCTGCACCCCCGAATACTACCGCTGGGAGCAATTGTTTTTCACCAAACTGTTCCAAAAAGGCGTGATTTACCGCAAAAACGGCACGGTTAACTGGGATCCGGTCGACCAAACCGTATTGGCCAACGAGCAAGTGATTGACGGGCGTGGCTGGCGTTCCGGTGCGTTGGTGGAAAAACGCGAAATCCCGATGTATTACTTCAAAATCACCGACTACGCCGAGCAGCTTTTGAACGATTTGGAAGATTTGGACTGGCCGGAGCAGGTGAAAACCATGCAGCGCAACTGGATCGGCAAATCGCGCGGTATGCAGGTGCGCTTTGCCGTGGCTGAAGACAGCAAAGCCGGCTTGAGCGGCGATTATGCCGAATTTTTGCAGGTTTACACCACCCGCCCCGACACCCTGATGGGCGCCACTTATGTGGCCGTGGCCGCCGAACACCCGCTGGCTGCCGCCGCAGCGGAAGCCAACCCCGGGCTGCAAGCCTTTATCACCGAATGCAAGGCCGGCAGCGTGGCCGAAGCCGATATGGCCGTGATGGAGAAAAAAGGCATGCCCACCGGCCGTTATGTGGTGAACCCGCTCAACGGCGAGCGTTTGGAAGTGTGGGTGGCCAACTATGTGCTGTGGGGCTACGGCGACGGCGCGGTAATGGCCGTGCCCGCGCACGACGAGCGCGATTTCGAGTTCGCCAACAAATACGGCCTGCCGGTCAAACAGGTAATCGGGCAAGACGGCCAAAGCTTTGATCCGCGCGAATGGCAGGAATGGTACGGCAGCAAAGAAAACACCCGCTTGGTAAACAGCGGTGAATTCGACGGGCTGGACTTTCAGACGGCCTTCGACAAAATCGGCGCCAAACTGCAAAGCCTGAACGCGGGCGAGCCGAAAACGCAATACCGCCTGCGCGACTGGGGCGTATCGCGCCAGCGCTACTGGGGCTGCCCGATTCCGATTATCCACTGCGAAAGCTGCGGCGACGTGCCCGTGCCCGAACAGGATTTGCCCGTGGTGCTGCCCGAAAACGTTGTGCCCGACGGCTCCGGCTCGCCGCTGGCGAAAATGCCCGAGTTTTACCAAACCGTCTGCCCCTGCTGCGGCAAACCCGCCAAGCGCGAAACCGACACCATGGATACCTTTATGGAATCGAGCTGGTATCAGTTCCGCTATATGTCGCCCAAGTTTTCAGACGGCATGGTGGCGCCCGCAGCGCAGGCCTACTGGCAGCAGGCCGACCAATACATCGGCGGCATCGAACACGCCATTCTGCACCTGCTGTACGCCCGCTTCTTCACCAAGCTGATGCACGAAGAAGGCATCGTGGGCGTGAAAGAGCCGTTCCAAAGCCTGCTCACGCAGGGCATGGTGTTGCAGGCCACCTATTACCGCGAGCCGGACGGCGGCAAAAAGCAATGGTTCAACCCCGCCGAAGTGGACGTGCAAACCGATGAAAAAGGCCGCCCCGTAGCCGCCGTTTTGCGCGCCGACGGCCTGCCCGTTACCATCGGCGGCGTGGAAAAAATGTCGAAATCGAAAAACAACGGCGTCGATCCGCAGCAAATCATCGATGCCTACGGCGCCGACACCGCCCGCCTGTTTATGATGTTTGCCAGCCCGCCCGAGCAATCGCTGGAATGGAGCGACGCCGGCGTGGAAGGCGCGCACCGCTTCCTGCGCCGCCTGTGGCGCACCGTTTATGAGTTTAAAAACAGTGGCGGCACAACCGCGGCGTTCGGCGGCAGCCAAGACGCGTTGGGCAAAGAGCTGAAAGACCTTCGCCACAAGCTGCACAGCACCATCGCCAAAGTGAGCGACGACTACGACCGCCGCCAGCAGTTCAACACCGCCATCGCCGCCGTGATGGAGCTGCTCAACCAGTTCGACAGTTGTAATAGAAATGGCGACACCTCGGGCGAACAAGGCCGCGCCGTGGCGCAGGAAGTGCTCGAAGCCGCCGTGCGCCTGCTGTGGCCGATTGTGCCGCACATCTGCGAAGCCCTGTGGAGCGAGCTGCGGCCGTCTGAAACCTTGTGGGCGGCAGGCTGGCCGCAAGCGGACGAAGCCGCTTTGGTGAAATCGGAAATCGAAATCATGGTGCAGGTAAACGGCAAATTGCGCGGCAAAATCACCGTCGCCGCCGATGCGCCGAAAGGCGATATCGAAGCCGCTGCGTTGGCCACCGAAGGCGCGGTGAAGTTTATGGAAGGCAAACCGGCGAAAAAAATCATCGTCGTGCCCGGCCGTTTGGTGAACATCGTAGTTTGACGTTGGCGCTTTTCCAACATGGCAAAGGCCGTCTGAAAGATTGTTTTCAGACGGCCTTTAGGTATTTTTAGGTCTCGGCCTGAACGGATTCCGCAAAGCCTCCAACCCGTCTAATCGGCTGCCCAGCCGCCGCCCAATGCTTTATACAGCCCGGTCAGCGTTTGTGCGCGGGCGAGACGGGATTGGGTGAGGTTGTCCTGCATTTCCTGCTCGTTCAGCTGCGCTCTCAAGGCTTCGTCTAAGGTTTTGTGGCCGTATTTGAACAGTTTGTCCGTATCCGCCGCCTGCTTGGCGGCCTGCCGCTGTGCGGTGGTCAGCAATTGGTTTTGGCGGGTGAGTGCAGTGTGGGTTTGGTAGGCGGTGTCCACATCACCCAGCGCTTTCAGCAGCGTTTGGTCGTATTGCAGCAAGGCCGTCTGAAGGCGGGCATCGGCGGCGGCGATATTGGCTTGGATGCGGCCGTTGGTAAACAGCGGCACCTGAATGCTGGCGCGAAGCAGGCTGCCCCAGCCTTTCAGGTCGGCCGAACCGTCGATACTGATGCTGCCTTGCCCCAAAAATTCGATGGAAAAACGCGGCAGCAAATCGGCTTTGGCCGAAGCGAGTTTGGCGGCGTAGGCGTTCACTTCGGCGGCGCGGGCGCGTAGGTCGGGGCGGCGCTCCAACAGCCCTTGCGGGGTTTGGCCGGCAGGGGCGGCGGGCTGGTTGGCGAGAATGTCTTTACGGCCTTCGGGCAAACTGAAGCCCTGCGGGGTTTGGCCGACAAGCACGGCGATGCTGCGCACATAGGCGGCGTATTCGGCGGCCAGCGTGCTTTCGCGGGCTTGGGCGGCACTCAGCTGGCTGCGCGCCTGATTCACTTCATAGGCGGTAAGCTGGCCGGCTTTGAAACGGCCTTCCACATAGCGCACCATGCGTTGCAGGGTGGCGGTGGTGCGCCCGGCGGTTTGTTGGCGCGCTTGCGCGGCGCGGGCTTTGAAATAGTTGTCGGCAATGTCGGCCGCAATCAGCATCTGCGCGCCGTAAACCTGCTCTTGCGCACCCAGTGCGGCATAACGGGCGGCATCGGCGTCGCTGCGTTTCTTGCCGAAAATATCGGGTTCCCACGAAGCGGTTAAACCGCCGGTGAGCGAGCTGCCTTTCAGGCGGTAGCGGTCGCTGTTTAAGGCGGCGGCCTGCGGAATCTGACCGATCGTCGCGCGGGTTTCGCTGCTTAACGGGTTGCTCACGCGGGTATCCAAGCGGGCGGCATCGGCGTTCAAGCCAACGGCGGGGCCTTTATCGGCCTCGGCCACACGGCTGACGGCGTGCGCTTCATTCAGACGGCTCTCGGCGATGCGGATGTCGTGGCTTTGCCGCAAACCCTGTTCGATCAAGCCGCTCAATACAGGGTCATTCCATTGCCGCCACCATTGCGCGATATCGGCGCTGCCTTGTGCCGCTTGCGCTTGGTCGAAGGCCGGCGGCACGGGGATTTGGCTGTTGAGCGGCACATCGGTGCCGGCGCAGGCGGCCAAAAGTAAGGAGAGCAGAGCGGCGGTTGTCGGTTGGCGCGGAGTCATGGTTTATCCTTTACTTCGGTTAGGTTAGCAATGCGGCTTTTAAGCAGGCATATTTTTCAGACGGCCTATCCCTGCTGTTCCAGCATCTTTCTGAAGCGGAACAGCGCATAGCCCAAAAACAGTGCGCCGGCGGCCGACATCGCCGCCAGCTGCGGCCACACCAAATCGATGCCCGCACCGCGCAGCAGCACGTTTTGCGCCAGCGACACAAACTGCGTGGTCGGCCAGTATTCGCTGATCCATTGCGCGGCTTCGGGCATATTGTTGCGCGGCGAAGAAGAGCCGGAAAACATCAGCGCAATGATGTACACCGGCATCATCAGCAGGCTGTATTGCGGCATGGTGGGGGCGAGGGTGGCCAGCATCACCGCCAGCGAGGCGATGGAAAACATAAACACCGCCGCGCCCAGCGCAAACAGCCACAGCGAACCGGCCAGCGGCACTTCGAGCAGGCCGCCCACCAGCCAGCGCATCGACAGCAGCGCCACCGTACAAATCACCAGCCCGTTGGCCAGAATTTTCGACAGCACGATTTCCGACGCGCCCACCGGCATCACCAGCAAATGTTCGATGGTGCCGCGCTCGCGTTCGCGGATGACCGCCGCGCCCACCAACACCAGCGTAATCATGGTAATCATATTGTCCACTTCCATAATCGCCAGCGGCCACACGTCGCTGCCGTTGGGGTTGAACTGCATTTTGATCACCGGTTTCACCGGCATTAATTGATCAATCAAATCCCGCTGGCCGAGAAATTCGATCAACTCGTTTTGAAAAATCTGCCCGATATAGGATTGCCCCAAACCGGCCTGTGCGATGGTGGTGGCATCGGTGAGCAGCTGCACCTGCGGTTCGCGCCCCTGTTCGACATCGCGCTGGAAATTCGGCGGAAACTCAATCACAAACACCAACTTGCCCTTATCCATCAGCGCATCTACCTCTTCGCGGTTTACCGCTACCGGCGTTTGGAAATGTGGCGGCAGCAACGCGGCGGTAATTTGGCGCGAAAGCGGCGAGCGGTCGGCATCGATCACGCCGACGGCGGCATTTTTCACATCGTTGCTCACGCCGGTGGCGGCCGAGTGCACCAGAAAGGTAAACGCAAACACAATCAGCGCCACCAAAACGGTGTCGCCGAACAGGCTGCGCAGCTCTTTCAGGCTTAGGGCAAAAATGTTTTTGATGCTTCGCATAATGGGGCCTTTGCGGGGTTTCAGACGGCCTTTAGCCTTGGTTATTTAGAGTATCAACAGGCCGGATTGATGCCAATATCCGGGCTGCCTGCCGTTTATTTTTCCTGCTTCTTCAACAACACCGAAGCCAGCAGCAGATAGCCGAGGGTGAAGGCAGCCAGCACGGCGTACTCCAGGGCGAAATCGGTCAAGCCCAGCCCTTTGCTGAAGCCGCCCATGCTGATGCGCTGGAACCACGAAGCGGGAAAGCCCAGCCCCATCGCATAAGCGCCGCCGCTTAAGCTGGAAAGCGGGTGGATGATGCCGGAAAAATTGATGGTCGGAATCATGGTGCCCAGCGCGGCGATAAAAAAGGCGGCGGTTTGCGAGCGGGTAAACGACGACACCAGCAGCCCCAAACCCGTTGATGCGCCCACCAGCAGCAGCGAACCGACAAACAGCGCCGCAAACGAACCTTTCAAGGGCACGCCGAACCAAAACACCACCATCGCCGTCAGCATCACGAAATTCACCGCCCCGGATGCCAAATACGGCAATTGTTTGCCCGCCAGATATTGCAGCACCGAAGCGGGCGAGGCATACAGATTGGCAATCGAGCCGATTTCGCGCTCGCGCACCACCGACAGCGCGGTCATGATGGCGGGGATCATCATCAGCACCATCACCAGAATATTCGGCACCATGCCGTTCAAGCTCTTGAATTCGGGGTTATACATAAAACGCGGCTCGAGGGCGGCGGGCGTGGGCGGCTCGATGCCGCGCCGCTTTAACACATCGCGGTTGTAGCTTTCGAGCAGGGCGCCGGCATAACCCGAAACGGTGTTGCCGTTGAACGGCGCGGTGCCGTCCACATACAGCGCCACTTCCGGCTGCCTGCCCAGCGCCACATCGCGCCCGAACGCGGGTGGAATATCCACCACCAACACCGCCCGTTCGCTTTGCAGCGCCCGCTCGGCCTCTGCCTGCGAGTGTACCGGCGGCACTTCGGCAAAATAGGCCGAACCGCGGAAATATTCGGCCAAACGGCGGCTTTCAACGCTTTGGTCGCGGTCGAGCAGGGCGAAGGTGAGATCGTCCACATCGTAAGAACTGCTCCAGCCCACCGAAGCGAGCATAATCACCGGCCCCATTATCGCGAAAAACAGGCGGATTTTGTCGCGCAGCAGCTCTTTGGCTTCGCGCGCGGCGAATGTCCACACCGTGGCGAACCAATAGGCCAACGTATCGGTTTGGTGTGGTGTTTTTTGATTATTTGGGTTTTCAGACGGCCTATTGTTTGCAGACAGGCCGTCTGAAACACCGGCAGCCTGTTCCCTCTCCCGTGGGAGAGGGTTGGGGAGAGGGCTGCTTTGAGCTGCGACAACATTGGCCGCAGTTTCCGCCGTTTCGTCCTCTCCCCACCCCTCCCCCGCGGGGGAGGGAGTATTGGCGGCAGGCGTTGCCGTTGTGCCTGCCACGGGTTCCTGCTGGTGCGGGGATAAGCGCTGTTGTTGTACAGTCGGGTTTTCAGACGGCCTGTTTGTTTCAGGCAGGCCGTCTGAAAGTTCCGCTGCTTCCCGCGCTTCGTCTTCCACCAAATACTGCACAAACGCTTCTTCCAGATTCGGTGCGCGGTATTGCGCCACCAGCTCGGCGGGCGTGCCCACGGCCAGCACGCGGCCTTTGTGCATAAAGGAAATGCGGTCGCAGCGTTCGGCTTCGTTCATAAAGTGGGTGGACACGAAAATGGTGATTTTGTCCTGCCGCGACAGCTTCAAGAGCGTGCGCCAAAACATATCGCGGGCGGCGGGGTCGACGCCGGAAGTCGGCTCGTCGAGAATCAGCACTTCGGGGTGGTGCAGGCAGGCGGCGGCCAGTTGCAGGCGCTGGCGGATGCCCAAGGGCAGCGAAGCGGGCTTGGTATCGGCCACGTTTTCCAAATCGAACTGCGCCAGCGCATCGGCCACCGCCTGCGCGCCCGCCGCGCCCATTTGGTAGAGCTTGGCGTGCAAATCGAGGTTTTGCCGCACACTCAGCTCTTCATACAGCGAAAACGCCTGCGACATATAGCCCACGCGCATCCGCACCGCCATACCGCCCGCATCGACAGGCGCGCCCAACAGTTCGGCGTCGCCTTCGCTGGCGGGCAGCAGGCCGGTGAGCATTTTCATGGTGGTGGATTTGCCGCAGCCGTTGCTGCCCAAAAAACCGAAAATTTCGCCTTTTTCGATTTTAAAACTCACATGATCCACTGCGGTAAAACTGCCGAAGCGTTTGGTCAGCCCGTGCGCCTCCATCGCCGGCGGCGAGGCGGGGTCGGGCACAAACGGCGTCATCTCCAGCCCGCCCGAACCCTGCTGTTTCTCGGGCGGCAGCATTTGGATATAGGCTTCTTCCAGCGTGGCGGCGCCGTAGGCAGCCAGCACTTCGCGGGTAGGGCGGTTGGCGAGCAGTTTGCCGTCGTCCATCGCCAGCAGGTGCTCGAACTGCTCGGCCTCGTCGATATAGGCGGTGGCCACCAGCACCGTCATACCCGCCTGTTCGGCGCGCAGCGCGTTGACCAGCGCCCAAAACTGGCGGCGCGACAGCGGGTCGACGCCGGTGGTCGGCTCGTCGAGAATCAATAGGTCGGGCGAATGCACCAGCGCGCAGCACAAACTGAGCTTCTGCTTCATGCCGCCCGAGAGCTTGCCCGCCGCGCGGTCGGGAAACGGCGCCAGGCCGGTGGCTTCCAACAGCCGCGCAATGCGCGCCTTGCGTTCCGCCGCCCCCAGCCCGAACAGCCGTGCGTGAAAATCAATGTTTTCATACACGCTTAAGGTGGGATACAGGTTTTTGCCCAAGCCCTGCGGCATATAGGCGATGCGGTGCGACAATGCCTGCCGCGTTGGTTTGTCGGCCATATCGCCGCCCAACACCTGCACTTCGCCCGCCTGAATCACCCGCACACCGGCAATCAGCGACAGCAGCGTCGATTTGCCCACACCGTCCGGCCCGATCAGGCCGACGGTTACGCCGCTCGGGATGGCGAGCGACACATCGTCAAGCGCAAGGGTTTTGCCGTAGCGGTGGCTGACGGCTTGCAGGGAAACGGCGGGGGTGTTGTTTTGCATGGGATTGTTTTTTCAGACGGCCTTTGGGTGGTGGGTTGGGTTTTGACCCAACCATTTTTAAACGGTAACTGTTGGTTGTTGGGTTTGCAATCTAAACGATGCCTGCTGCCCAACGGTTACAACCAGCGCCGTGTATTACGGCAATATGCTTGGTATGCCGCCCCGAATTTTGCCGACAATATCCGCTCTTCGGGCAGGATTTGAAAACGGTGTATATAGGCGGCGAATCCGGCCACCCCCGGCCAAGCGGCAGCCTGCCCCAGCCACAATGCCCAGCCGGCCAGCATCAACACCATGCCCAAATACATCGGGTTACGGCTGAAACGGTAAATGCCGTCTGAAACAACACCGCTGCTCTGCCCCGGCTCCAGCGGATTAACCGTGGTGCCGACGCGTCTGAAAGCCGAAATACCGGCCGCAATCACACCGGCTCCAGCCGAAAACAGCAGCAATGCCAACAACGGCAGCCGAGGCAGAAGGGTATCGGGCAGCAATTTTGCAGACAGCCACATCAGCAAAGCAGCAACCATCAGCACCAATACGGGTGGGATTTTTAATTCCATTTTTCAATGCCTTTTTTTGTCCAATAAATTTGCAGTTAAATATTCTCCCAACAAATCTTTTGGCGTGCCCACCCAAGCGACGCCTATCCCTCCACCTGCCTGCCCAAAATCACCACATCGGCGATAAAGGTTTCCATATCGCACACCTGCGGCAGCCGCCCCCACTCGCTAAAACCCAGCGAGGAAAACAGGCGGATGCTGGGGGTGTTGTGGGCGAAAATCACGGCGATGATGTTGCGGATGCCCAAGGCGGGTGCCTGTGCGCACATGTATTCGGCAAGCCGCCGCCCCAAGCCGCGGCCGCGTGCGTCTTGGTGCACATAAATGCTGATTTCGGCGCTGATGCGGTAGGCGTGGCGCGGGTGGTAGTCGCTGAAGCTGCCCCAGGCCAGCACTTGTCCGGCGGTGCTCTCCACTACATATAGCGGGCGGTTGCCGCCATGTGCGTCGAACCAGGCTTGGCGGCTCTGTGTGCTGACGGGCTGCAAATCGGCGGTGGCTTGGCGGCCGGCGATGGTGCTGTTGTAAATGGCAACGATGGCGGGCAGGTCGGCCTGCACGGCGGGGCGGATGGTGTACGGTTGCATGGTTGTTTCCAAAAGGAGGGTTGTTTTCAGACGGCCTCAGGCCGCGGATTGGTTTTATAGGATTTTTAAAACAATGTGTTAGAGTATTCAAAAATGCCTGCTGTTTCTGCTTCCCTTTGCTTTGCCCAAGCAAGAAAGGAGTGTGTCATGCGTTTTCATATCGGTTCGATCATTGTGTTGATCTGCGGCTTGGCCGCATTGATTCCCGGCCTGATGGTGCTGTTCGGCTATGGCGGCTGGGTGCACGATCTGCTCGACCAACCCATCGGCGCCATCGCGCTCTTGGTAATCGGCGGTTCGTGTATGCTGGCGGCGTTTTTCCCGCTGCTGGCCACCTATCTCACCCGCCGCGAACAGGGCAAACCGCCGTTTGAAGACGACGGGGAAGACGGCAGCGGGTAAACGCTGCATCGGCTGCATTCATTATTAAATATGCTTGGCTAAGCCGCTTAAAAATCTTTGCCGCTGCTCAGCGGAGGAAGCGTTAATTTTGCCGAAATTCACCCATTTCCCCCTGCCTACACCCACACCTTTGAGTGTGTGCCTGATAATGGCTTTTTCCATTACGTTGCCGCAGAAATATTTCAGATAGAAAGTCGGCGCGGTGGAAGTTGTCAGCAACAGGGCTTCGTGAATGTTGGTCAGTTTGCCGCGCAATCCGGTTTTGGTTTCGGTATAGGCCAGCGTTTTGAGGAACACTTTATCAAAAAAGCCTTTAACTACTGCCGGCACATCCGCCCACCAAACGGGAAAAATCAATATCAGCCGCTGTGTTTCCTGCAAAATCTGCTGGTAGGAGAGCACCAACGGATCCGTTGCCTGCCCGCTGTTAAAC
>JBHALY010000141.1:0-3975 GCA_041827905.1 Neisseria dentiae | reverse complement strand
CAAAACCACACGCCGGCGTCTTACCCGAATATCATCATTAATATCCATTCAAATAAGGAAGCTATCATGAGCAGCCAACAATCCGGCACACCGGGCGTGTTTTACGGCGACAGTTCCGACAACGTGTTCCACATCGACCACCCGCAAGACCGCATCATCGAGAAAGCCAACCAAGGCACGGACACGGCATACAGCCGCGTGAACTACACCCTGCCCGATTATGTGGAAAACCTCACGTTGGTGGGCAACGGCGCCATCAACGCCACCGGCAACACCCAAAACAACGTGCTCACGGGCAACAACAACCGTAACCAACTGCTCGGTTTGGCCGGCAACGACACCCTTTACGGCCACGGCGGCAACGACACGCTCGACGGCGGCAGCGGTGCCGACGCCATGCACGGCGGCAACGGAAACGACGTGTATTATGTAGACAACATCAGCGATACGGTAACCGAGCTGCAAAACCACGGCACCGACACCGTGCACAGCAGCGTGAACTACACCCTGCGGGCCTATGTGGAAAATCTCACGCTCACCGGCAACGGCAACATCAACGGCAGCGGCAATAACGACAGCAATCTTCTGAACGGCAACAGCGGCAACAACCACCTTTCCGGCAACAACGGCAACGATACGCTATCCGGCCACGGCGGCAACGACCTGCTGACCGGCGGCAACGACAGCGACAAACTCTACGGCGGCGCAGGCAACGACCGCTTAATCGGCGGCAAAGCCGTCGGCCTGATTGAAAACAGCTGGGGCGAACTCTATTACCCCGACTCCGGCGACGGCGGCGACTATCTCGACGGCGGCGCAGGCAACGATGTGCTGATGGGCGGCTACGGCAACGACACCTATTTCTTCGCCCGCGGCTACGGCAACGACACCATCATCGATTACCGCACGCCCGGCGTAGAAACCGTTTCCGACCCCGAAGGCAACAACACCGTGCGCTTCGGCGCAGGCATCCGCCCCGAAGACCTAACCATCACCGCCGCCGTTCAGGCCGACGGCAACATCGCCAACGTTTGGCAGATTGCCCTCAAAGGCAGCAACGACAAACTCACCATCCGCAACCAAAGCGCCGACGAAGCGTCCAATCTCGCCATCACCCGTTTCGAGTTCGCCAACGAAACCCTCAGCCCGTGGCAGTTGGCCGGACGCATCGGCATCATCGGTAACAGTAAAACCATCGCCATCGGCAATCAAAGCGGCTACCGCATGAGCAGGGCTGATTTCGGCGTAGGGCCGGACAACGAGCTGGCCGAATACCGTTTCGATATCGAAAAAGTAACCGGCGGGCGTTTGGCCTATCTTTCTTCAGATGGCCGCATCATCGAATGGGTGAAGAAAGGCCAGTTCCACCATTCCGACGCAGAAAACCTGGTGTTTATCCCCAACCGCAGCGCAACAGAAGCCGCCGTCGAATTTAAGTTTGACGACAGCACCGCCGCCCGTAGCGGCCGCACCGATGATGCCACCCACACCATCCAATTCGATTTGCAGGATACATCCGACAGTGGCGGCCGCATCCTGCTCGGCGACGTAAACGGCAACACCATCAACGGCGGCAACGGCAACGACTTAATCGACGGCTGGACGGGCAACGACCGGCTCAACGGCCTCGGCGGCAACGACACCCTGCACGGCAGCTCAGGCAATGACACGCTCGACGGCGGCAGCGGCAACGACAAACTCTACGGCGGCGCAGGCAACGACACGTTTATGTTTGCCAAAGGCAGCGGCCAAGACACCGTTTCCGACACCGAAGGCAGCAACAGCGTACGCTTCGGCGCAGGCATCGCCCCCGAAAACCTAACCGTTACCCGCACCGCCCACCCGTGGTTTTCAGGCGAAACCAACTGGGAAATCAGCATCGACGGCAGCAGCGACAAACTGATTATCGAGCGGCAGAACACCGGCAAAAGCGCCGCCGTTACCCGCTTCGTTTTCGACTCGGGCACCTTCGGCAACGACGTGCTCGAAGGGAAAATCTCCGAAGCCAAACTGGCCGCCGCGCTGGAAAAAACAAACGGCGCCGCAACTGCCGCAACCGCTGCGCAAAACACCCCTGCCGCAGCTTATGCGTATAACGCAGCACCTCCGGCAACGGCCAAGCCCGACGAACCCGCACCGGTCAATTTAATCGGCTGACGGCGGGGGCTTCGGCGACAATCAGGCCGCAACCAGAAAAGCTACAGGCCGTCTGAAAACCCGTTTTAAAACAGGTTTTCAGACGGCCTCAATTTTTTAACAAACCAATGGAGCGGAAAAGTTATTGTCCGCACAAAGCAGCAGCTCTACCCTGCCCCGCCGCCGTTTTTGCCGAACAGCTTTTTCTCGGCCAAATACACCAGCAGCAACACAGGCACGCCCAACAGCGCGGTCAGCGTGAAAAAGCCCGGGTAGCCGATTTTATCGACCATCGCACCCGAATAGCCGCCCAAGGTTTTGGGCAGCAGCGTCATCAGTGAGCTGAAAATCGCATATTGCACGGCGGTGAAGCGGATATTGGTTAAAGCCGACAAAAAGGCGATAAACACCGCGCCCGCCAAACCCGCGGCGAGATTGTCGAACCCCACCGCCAGATACATAAACGCCACATCGTGCCCGCGGTAAGCCAGCGCCACAAACAGCAGGTTGGTTAACGCCGCCAGCACCGCGCCGGTCATCATCATTTTCATCAGGGCGAATTTCTGCGACAACAGCCCGCCGAGAAAACCGCCGGCCACCGCCATCACCACGCCGAAAGTTTTCACCGCCGCGGCGATTTCTTCTTTGCTGAAACCCATGTCCTGATAAAACACATTGGAAATCACGCCCGCCACAATGTCGGAAATACGGTAAACGCCGATTAAGGCCAACAACAGCAGCGCCGATTTGCCGTAACGCTCGAAAAAATCGGTAACCGGGTGTATCCAGGTGTCCACAGCCAGTTGTTTGGGCACCAAACCGCTTTTCACGGTCAGCGCACCCACCGCCGAGGCGGCAGCGGCGGAAAACAGCAGCCGCACGGCTTCCCAACCGAACGCTGCCAGCGGGCCGCCGCCCTGCGGCAACACCTTGCCCAGTTGCGAAAACGCCGCCACAAACGCCGCCACCGACACCAAAAACAGCAGCAGCAGGCGCAGGTTGTCGGCGGTGGAGCGCGCAGCGGTGTGGCGTTCCGACGCGGCAGGCTCGCGCATCAGCAGCGTCGTCGCCACCCCCACGCCCATCACGGCGGCCATAATGAAATAGGTTTGCTGCCAGGCCGCATACACATAAGCGTTTTCGTGCGAACCCAACCTCGCCGCCACAAACAGCGCGCCCGCGCCCGCCACAATCATGCCCACGCGGTAGCCGGCGTTATAAGTGGCGGCTGTTACCGACTGCATCGCCACATCGTCTGCCGCCGCTTCGATGCGGTAGGCATCGATCACCACGTCTTGCGTGGCCGACGAAAAACCCAGCAACACCGCACCTGCGGCCATATAAGTCAATGCCGTGCCGCTGACGGGATTGACCATGGCCATACTGCACACTGCCGCAACCACCAGCAGTTGCGACAACAACAGCCAGCCGCGCCGTTTGCCCAGCAGGCGGGTCAGCAGCGGCAGCGGCAAAGAATCGATCAGCGGCGCCCACACGAATTTGAACGAATAAGCCAGCGCCGCCCAACTGAACATGGTAACCGTGCTGCGGTCCACCCCAGCTTCGCGCAGCCACAGCGACAGGCTCGAGAAAATCAGCAAAATCGGCACACCTGCCGAAAAGCCGAGAAAAAACAGCGTAATGGCGCGGCGGTCTGTGTAGGCAGCCGCCGCAGCCAGCCAATTTTTAGAAGAAATCTGCTGCATATCAAGCACTTAAACCGCAAACACACGGTTGCATAAAAATAAAACGGCTATTGTATCAACGAAGCATACAGGCCGTCTGAAAAGATTTGTTTCAGACGGCCTGTTTCCGTTTAACCCGAAAAACCGCCGAACT
>JBHALY010000140.1:0-7094 GCA_041827905.1 Neisseria dentiae | reverse complement strand
TCTATCTCGTTTTATTCCGCAAGCTCCCCGGAAAACCATCATGAACCTGCCCCCGCTGCACACGCCCCGCTGGCTGCGTAACGGCAATATCGAAACCCTTTATGCCAAAACCCTGCAACAGCCGCCGCCCGCCTACCGCCGTGAACTGTTGCCCGACAGCACCGGCCAAACCCTGACCGCCTACGACTTTATCGACAGCCCCAACCCCGATGCCCCTCTGGTGGTGCTGTTTCACGGTTTGGAAGGCAGCAGCCGCAGCCATTACGCCGTGGCGCTGATGCAGGCGGTTCAGGCCAAAGGCTGGCATGGCGTGGTGGCGCATTTCCGCAGTTGCGGCGGCGTGCCCAACACCGCCCCCGTGTTTTATCACTCGGGCGACAGCCCCGAAATCGGCTTTATGCTCGCCACGCTGGCCGAACGCTATCCCAAAATCTACGCCGCAGGCGTATCGCTCGGCGGCAACGCGCTGGCCAAATATCTGGGCGAGCAAGGCCGCTTGGCCATACCTCAGGCCGCCGCCGTGGTTTCCGCACCCGTCGATTTAACCGCCGCCGGCTCCCGCTTCGACCACGGCCTGACCCGCCTGCTCTACACCCGCTATTTTCTCGACTCGCTGCTGCCCAAAGCCCGCGCCACGGGCTTTCACACCGACCTGTTGAACCGCTGCAAAACGCTGGGCGATTTCGACGACGCCTTCACCGCCCCGCTGCACGGCTTTGCCGACCGGCACGACTATTACCGCCGCGCCTCCAGCAAGCCGCTGCTGCCGCACATCGCCGTGCCCACCCTGCTGCTGAACGCCGTCAACGACCCTTTCCTGCCGCCGTCCGCCCTGCCGGATGCCGCCCAAGTTTCCCCGCAGGTTACCCTGCTGCAACCCGCCTGCGGCGGGCATTGCGCCTTTGTGAGCGGCAGCGGCAGAGGCAGCCTCGATTGGATGCCGCAAACAGTTTTAAGCTATTTCGAGCAAAACGCCTAGCCGTTATGCCAAACAAACACTAGGCCGTCTGAAAAGTTTTCAGACGGCCTTTAATGCTTCCGCACAATGCTATAATCCGGCCTCTTCTTTCAGACGGCCCACCTTCACATGAAACTCAACCCCCAGCAACTTCAGGCAGTAAAGTATCTCGGCGGACCGCTGCTTGTGCTGGCGGGTGCGGGCAGCGGCAAAACCGGCGTGATTACCCAAAAGATCAAGCATCTGATTACCGACGTAGGCTATGCGCCGCATCATGTGGCGGCCATCACGTTCACCAACAAAGCCGCCCGCGAAATGCAGGAGCGCGTGGGCAAGATGCTGCCGAAAAAGCACACGCGCGGGTTAACCATCTGTACTTTCCACTCGCTCGGCATGCGCATTCTGCGCGAAGAAGCGCCGCACATCGGCTATAAAAAGAATTTTTCGATACTCGACGGCACCGACAGCGCCAAAATCCTCAACGAATTATTGGGCGGTACCGGCAAAGAAGCCTTATACAAAACCCAACATCAGATTTCGTTGTGGAAAAACGATTTGAAAACGCCCGAAGACATTATTCAGACGGCCTCAAACGAATGGGACAGGCAAATGGCGGCCGTTTACGCCGGCTACCAAGCCACGCTGGAGCATTATCAGGCGGTGGATTTCGACGACCTAATCCGCCTGCCCGCCCTGCTGTTGCAGCAAAACAGCGAAGTACGCCACAAATGGCAGCTGCGCCTGCGCTATCTGCTGGTGGACGAATGCCAGGACACCAACGCCTGCCAATACACCTTAATGAAACTCTTAACCGGCGCCGAAGGCATGTTTACCGCCGTGGGCGACGACGACCAATCCATCTACGCCTGGCGCGGCGCCAATATGGAAAACCTGCGCCAAATGCAGGCCGATTATCCGCAGATGAAAGTGATCAAGCTCGAGCAGAATTACCGCTCGACCGCGCGAATTCTCAAAGTGGCCAACAAAGTGATTGAAAACAACCCCAAACTGTTTAAAAAAACCTTGTGGTCGCAGTTCGGCATGGGCGAACACATCAAAATCGTGGCCTGCCAGCACGAACAGCACGAAGCCGAATGGGTGGTGGGCCAGATTGTGAAACAGAAACTGGTGGGCGGCGACAAAACCCGCTATGCCGATTTCGCCGTGCTCTACCGCGGCAACCATCAGGCGCGCGTGTTTGAAGAAGCCCTGCGCAGCGCGCGCGTGCCTTACCAACTTTCCGGCGGACAGAGCTTTTTCGACAAAGCCGAAATCAAAGACGTGCTCGCCTATATCCGCCTCTTGGCCAACCCCAGCGACGACCCCGCCTTCCTGCGCGCCGCCACCACGCC
Source organism: Neisseria dentiae (assembly GCA_041827905.1). Classification (GTDB taxonomy): domain Bacteria; phylum Pseudomonadota; class Gammaproteobacteria; order Burkholderiales; family Neisseriaceae; genus Neisseria; species Neisseria dentiae_B. The sequence goes on along the minus strand of JBHALY010000140.1, from coordinate 4,784 downwards.
CAAACGCGGTATCGGCGAGGCCACGTTGGGCAAACTCAACGCCCATGCCCAACAGCACGGATGCAGTCTTTATGAAGCCGCCTTAAGCGAAGAGGCGCAGTCCGCACTCGCCGCCGCCAACCGCGAACACCTGCACCAGTTTATCGCCCTGATGGAAAGCTACCGCGCCCGCGCCGAACACGACGATGCCGGCGGACTTATCAACAATCTGCTCGGCGACATCGGCTACGAAGCGCACCTGTTGAACAGCGAAGAAGGCAAAGCCGGCGAAATCAAATGGCGCAACGTGTGCGACTTAACCGGCTGGCTGGCGAAAAAAGGCGAGCAAGACGGCAAAAACATCATCGAAATCGCCCAAACCATCGCGCTGATGACGCTGTTGGAAGGCAAAAACGAAGAAGAAGCGGACGCGGTGAAACTCTCCACCCTGCATGCCTCCAAAGGGCTGGAATATCCGTATGTGTTTTTGGTGGGCTGCGAAGAAGGCATGCTGCCCCACGCCGACAGCATCGAAGAGAGCAACGTCGAAGAAGAGCGGCGGCTGATGTATGTGGGCATCACCCGCGCCAAACGCCAGCTCACGCTCACCCATTGCATCAAACGCAAACGCCAGGGCACCTGGCAGTTTCCCGAACCCAGCCGCTTTATCGACGAAATGCCGCAGGAAGACTTGAAAATCTTGGGCCGCAAAGGCGGCGACCCCATCGTGAGCAAAGAAGAAGGCAGAAGCAATCTGGCCGGATTGCAGGCCATGCTGGCGGCTAAAGCCAAAAAAGAATAGCCGCGGAAACCTTTGCAAAAATATCTTGAGGCCGTCTGAAAGGCCCAACCGTTTCAAACCTTTCAGACGGCCTGTTTTGACACGTGTCAAAACAAGCGGCGGCCGCACCACAAAACATCGATTAATCCTGCCCGCAGCCTTGTTTTCGGGCGTAAAAATAGGTAATAATATTACACATTTTCCAAACCGCAACGATTCTGCCGTTGCACCCCTAAATCCCAATCAAGAAAGCACGAAAAAATGGCGTTAATCGTACAAAAATACGGCGGCACCTCGGTAGGTTCCGCCGAACGCATCAAAAACGTAGCCAAACGTGTTGCCAAAACCCGCGCCGAAGGGCACGACGTTGTTGTGGTGGTGTCCGCCATGAGCGGCGAAACCAACCGTTTGGTAGCATTGGCTCACGAAATGCAAGACCTGCCCGACCCGCGCGAACTCGACGTGGTGCTGGCAACCGGCGAACAAGTTACCATCGGCCTTTTGGCCATGGCCTTAAAAGACATCGGCGTGCCGGCCAAGAGCTACACCGGCTGGCAGGTGGCCGTGAAAACCGACGCATCGCACACCAAAGCCCGTATCGAAGATATCGACGACACCGCCATGCGCGCCGATTTGAAAGAAGGCCGTGTGGTGATCGTGGCCGGTTTCCAAGGCATTAACGGCAAAGGCGACATCACCACCCTCGGCCGCGGCGGTTCCGACACCTCGGCCGTTGCGCTGGCCGCCGCCCTCAAAGCCGACGAATGCCAAATCTACACCGACGTCGACGGTGTTTACACCACCGACCCGCGCGTGGTGCCCGAAGCCCGCCGTCTCGACACCATCACGTTCGAAGAAATGCTCGAGCTGGCGAGCTTAGGCTCGAAAGTTTTACAAATCCGTTCGGTAGAATTCGCCGGCAAATACAAAGTGCGCCTGCGCGTATTGAGCAGCCTTCAGGAAGGCGGCAACGGTACATTAATTACCTTTGAAGAGGACAACAACATGGAAAGAGCTGCCGTATCCGGTATCGCATTCGATAAAAACCAAGCCCGCATCAACGTGCGCGGCGTGCCCGACAAACCCGGCGTGGCTTATCAGATTTTAGGCGCGGTGGCCGCCGCCAACGTAGAAGTGGATATGATTATCCAAAATGTAGGCGCCGAAGGCACCACCGACTTCTCGTTCACTGTGCCGCGCGGCGACTACAAACCCGTTTTGGAATCCCTCAACGGCTTGAAAGACAGCCTCGGCGCCACCGAAATCGACGGCGACGACACCGTGTGCAAAGTTTCCATCGTGGGCTTGGGCATGCGCTCGCATGTGGGCGTGGCCTCGAAAATGTTCCGCACGCTGGCCGAAGAAGGCATCAATATCCAGATGATTTCCACTTCCGAAATCAAGGTTTCCGTGTTGATCGACGAAAAATACATGGAGCTGGCCACCCGCGTGCTGCACAAAGCATTCGAACTGGCTTGATTTACAGCTTGGTTTTAATGTCAAAAGGCCGTCTGGAAATATTTTCAGACGGCCTTTCTGCTCGTGCTTAACCCTTTGCAAAATTCATAAACATCTGTAATTTCTTTCGCAACAAAAAGAAGATACTCGGGTCAGGCCCGAGTGTGACGGGAGTGATATTTCAGACGGCCTTTTGGCTATACCTGTTTACAGCACCAGCGGCGCCACCACAAAACCCAAGGCCACGGCAAACACAATCGCCAGCACGCCGGGTATCAGAAACGAGTGGTTGAACACGAAACGGCCGATGCGCGTGCTGCCCGTATCGTCCATCTGCACCGCACCGAGCAGGGTCGGATAAGTGGGCAAAACAAACAGCGCCGACACGGCGGCGAAACTGGCCACCAGAATATACACTTGCGAATTGTTTTCCGGCGTGATGCCCAGCGCCAGAATTACGGCGGGCATAATGGCTTTGGCCGTTGCCGCCTGCGAATACAGCAGCATGCTGGCGAAAAACAGCGCCACCGCCAGCAGCCACGGATAATTGCCCACCAGCGCCGAAGCGGTTTCTTTAACGGCATCGATATGGCCGCTCACAAACGTGTCGCCCAGCCATGCCACGCCCAGCACGCACACGCAGGCGGCCATGCCCGATTTAAACGTGCTCATATCCAGCAGCTTGCCGGTGTCGAGCTTGCAGCACATCACAATCAGGCTGGCAATAATCATCATAAAGCTGATAATCGCACCGTCGCGCGGCAGCACCGGCTCTTTAATCAAACCCACGGCAGGCGAAATCGCGCAGGCATACAGCACCACCGCCACCACGCCGCCGAAGAAAATCCACACCGATTTGCGTGCGCCCGCAGGCAGCTCCCCGCGCTCGCCCACGTTGTGCGGCTTCACCAAACCTTCGGCCAAACGCTGTTGGTAAGCCTTGCTTTTCGACAAATCCAGATTGCCGAACAAATTAATCAGCAGCGCCACCAGCATACAGGCTGCATAAGTGGTAACCAGCCACACCAGCAACAGTTTGGGGTAGCTCACCCCCAAAGGCTCGAGCACGCCGCTCATAAACACCACCGCCGCACTCACCGGCGAAGCGGTGATGGCAATCTGCGAGGCCACCACGGCGATGCTCAACGGCGCGCTGGGGCGGATGTTTTCGCTTTTGGCCACTTCCACAATCACCGGCATCATCGAAAACGCCGTGTGCCCCGTGCCGGCGAGAATGGTGAGAAAATAAGTAACCGTAGGCGCCAAGAAGTTGATGTTTTTCGGGTTTCTGCGCAGCAGTCGTTCGGCGGCACGCACCAAGTAATCCAAACCGCCCGCCAGTTGCAGCGCGGCGATGGCGGAAATCACCGCCATAATAATCAGAATCACATCATAGGGAACCTTGCCCGGCTCCATGCCCAATGCCAACGCCAGCACCGCCACACCCAAACCGCCGGTGTAGCCGATGGCCAGGCCGCCCAAGCGCACGCCGAGAAAAATCGCGCCCAGCAAAACGGCCAGTTGCAGTAATAAAGAAATGTCCATTATCTACCTGAATCGTCGAATAAAAATAAGCCTTATTTGTAACATAGTTTCAAACGGCCGGAAACTGCTTTAAAAAGTGGATTTGTTATGCAGGCCGTCTGAAAGGAATTCAAATAAAATATGCAAAACAATGTATTAAACACCCGATGGAAATAATTTCAATTCGGCAGGTGTAGTGTTTTGTAAGTTGACTTAAGTCAAAATCCGTTCAGGCACGGGGTATACAATGCTTAAACGTAATTTTTCAACACCCACCCCGAACGAAAGGATAAACCATGATTAAAGGTATCCAAATCACCCGCAGCAACGATGCTGACCTGCTCAACTCTTTCTGGCTGTTGGACGATGAAACCCAAGAAGTGCGCTGCCTGTGCGTTAAAGGCAGCAAATACCGCGAAGACGACGTGGTGGCTTTGTCTGCCTTGGGCGACGTTTCCTACAAAGAAGTGCCGGTGGACATCACCGCCCGCCCGAAAGTGGAAGGCGGCCAACACCTGAACGTGAACGTGTTAACCCGCGAAACCTTGGAAGACGCCGTTGCCAATCCCGACAAATATCCACAGTTAACCATCCGCGTTTCCGGCTACGCCGTGCGTTTCAACTCGCTCACGCCCGAACAGCAGCGCGATGTGATTACCCGCACCTTCACCAACAGCCTGTAATTTCCACACAGCCAAACAGGCCGTCTGAAATATTTCAGACGGCCTGTTATTTTTGCAAACCTGTTTGGAATCTATCTGCCGTTATCGGTGTATTTTTCCCGCACAACCTCCTTAACCGGCTCCGCCTCGGCGATTTTTTCACGCGCCTCCTGCTTTTCTTCGGCGTCGGCCGCTTCTTTTTCCTGCATGGCTTCGGCGGCCGGGGCAAATTGAAACTTGCCGTACACCGGAAAATGGTCCGAACCGATGTGGGGCAGCACTTTGATTTCGCTCATCATAAAATCGCTGCTGTGGAAAATATGGTCGAGCGGCCATCTGAACAGCGGGTAACCTGCATGAAACGTGCTGAACAGCCCGCG
>JBHALY010000139.1:0-10574 GCA_041827905.1 Neisseria dentiae | reverse complement strand
TTGAAGCCCACTTCCAACTCTTCGCCCTGATAGGCGATTTCCAATTCTTCGCGCGCTTCTTCCTGCTCGTTGTTGCTGCACACCACGCTCAACAGGCCGGGGCGCAGCAGCAGGCGGGCGCCGCGGAATTTTTCGTTGGCCAAAATGGCGGCGCGTTCCAGCGCACCAAGTAGCTGGGTGCGCCCCACCAAAAAGATTTTGTCGTTATCCAGCGGAATCACGCGGTTGAAATCGGGGAACTTGCCGTCCACCACTTTGCTCACGATAACGGTGTCGTTGCAGCGGAAGCGCACCTGATTATTAAGCAGCTCCACGGTAATCGGCTCGGCAGGGTGGTTCAGCAGCTTGAACAGCTCCAGCACGGTTTTGCGCGGCAGGATCACTTCGGCTTTGGGCAGATCGGCGTCGATGGTGGTGCAGGAGTAGGCCAAGCGGTGGCCGTCGGTGGCGACGAGGCGCAGCTGGTCGCCTTCCACCTGCATCAGGAGGCCGTTGAGATAATAGCGGATATCCTGCACGGCCATGCTGTATTGCACTTGCGAGAGCATGTTTTTGAAGGCTTCCTGCGGCAGAGAGAAAGCGGCGCTCACGTCTTCGCCCACGCTCATCAGCGGAAAATCTTCGGCAGGCAGGGTTTGCAGGGCGAAACGGGATTTGCCGGCTTTGAGGGTGAGGCGGTTTTGCGCCCAATCCAGCGCCACCAGCGAGCCTTCGGGCAGCGCACGCAGGATGTCCTGCAATTTTTTGGCATTGGTGGTTACGCGGAAATCTTCGGCCTCGCTGTGGGGGCCGGAGGTGTTAATCTGGATTTCCAAATCGGTTGCCAGAATATTGGTTTGCCCGTGCACGTTTTCGAGCAATACGTTCGACAGAATCGGCAGTGTGTGGCGGCGTTCGACGATGCCGGTTACCGCTTGCAGCGGCTTGAGCAAGGCATCGCGTTCGGCTTGTAAAATCAACATGGTTATCCCTTCAGGCTCTTCAGTTTTGGATAATGATCAACAGTTTTTCGTAATCTTGGGCTAATTCCGGGTCTTCTTCGCGCAGCTTGGCCACCGCTTTCACGCCGTGCATCACGGTAGTGTGGTCGCGCCCGCCGAATGCGTCGCCGATATTGGGCAGGCTCAGGTTGGTGAGTTCTTTGGTCAGGCTCATTGCCACCTGACGCGGGCGGGCGATGTTGCGGGTACGTTTCTTGCCGAGTATATCACTGATTTTTATACGGTAATATTTTGCCGTGGCATCGATAATCAAATCGGCGGTAATCACTTTATACGAGCTGGCCACGATGTCTTGCAGGGCATTACGCGCCAAATCGATATCGATCGGTTTCTTTAAAAAACGGCTGCTGGCGCTCACGCGGTTGAACGCGCCTTCGAGTTCGCGCACGTTCGACCTGATCAGGTTGGCGATAAAAAAGGCGGCGTCTTCGTTGAGGGCTACGCCTGCGGCCTCGGCTTTTTTCTGCAAAATCGCCACGCGCATTTCCAATTCGGGCGGTTCCAGCTCTAAGGTCAAACCCCATGAAAAACGCGATTTCAGGCGCGCATCCATGTCTTCTATCTGGGTGGGCAATACGTCGCAGGTTAAAATCAGCTGCTTTTTCTTGTTATGGAAGTGATTGTAAAGATAGAAGAATTCTTCCATCGTACGGTCTTTGCCCTTGATAAACTGAATATCGTCGATAATCAGCAGATCGTATTGTTTGTATTGCTGCTTGAATACATCATAGCTGTTGGTGCGCACGGCGTTCATAAAGCTGCGCACATAATCGTCGGAGTGCATATAGCGCACTTTGGCATCGGGTTTGTTTTTCAGCAACTCGTTGCCGATGGCCTGCACCAAGTGGGTCTTGCCCAAACCCGTGCTGCCGTAAAGAAAAAACGGGTTGTAGCCCTGCCCCGGGTTTTCGGCTATCGACTGGGCGGCGGCGGCGGCGATACGGTTGCCTTTGCCCTCCACCAGCGTGTCGAACGTATAGTCGGGCGACAGATTGGTTTGGCTGTGGTGCGTTTCGCCTTGCGGGCGGGCGGGCTGCCGGCTTTGCGCCGTTTCGCTCTTGGGTTTGGCCGCCGGCTTGGCTTCCGCTTCGGCGGGCTTGGGCTGCGCGCCTTCGGGCGGCAACTGCTTCATGCGTTCGGCCACAATGTCGCGCGCGCTTTTCTTCGGTGTGGCTTTGATGGCCGCCGCTTCTTTTTCAGACGGCCTTTCTTCTTCGCTTTGGCCGTCTGAAACGCTTTGCGCCATCGCATAAGCCTGGCCTTTGCCGGTTTTAAACAGCAGCGCGGGCATATCGGGCGCCAGTTCGGCGCGGGCGGCTTCGATGGCGGCGGCAAAACTGTTTTTCAACATATTGACGGCAAACTGGTTTTTGCCATACACCACCCACACGCCGTTTTCTTCGCCTACGGTTAACGGCGCAACCCAGGTTTGAAACTGTTGCACCGGCAAGGTGTCGTGTAGGCGGCGCAAACATTGCGGCCAAAATTCTGCAAGCGTCATGTCAGGTGCCCGATTATAGCGGTTTTATACAAAACAAATAATGTAAACGCGTTTTGGCAGATGCCGCATCCGTGCAGCCCCGCAAACGAAATAACTTGAAAATCAACGAATTAAAAACAGCAGGCCGTTGTTTTTCAGACGGCCTGTTGCATCGTTGCAAAGATTCGGCGGATTATACCGAAAATTATCCACAACCGCCATCGGTTGCAACGGTAAAAAATACGCGCGTGGCGCGGTTTGCCGTGCCTTCCGAAAACCATGCGCACCGCCTGCAAAGGCCGTCTGAAAAGAAACCCGAAGTGAAAATGCAGGCGCACGCGCAACGGAAAGCAGGCAACCGCCCGCACAAACTGTTTTATTAATTGACAAAACCCTAAATTTAGGGTGTAATCCGCGGTTTAATTTTCTGCCATTTAGGAAACAGACATGAAACGCACTTACCAACCCTCAGTAACCAAACGCAAACGCACCCACGGTTTCCTGGTTCGCTCCAAAACCCGCGGCGGCCGCGCCGTTTTGGCCGCACGCCGTGCCAAAGGCCGCAAACGCCTGGCCGTGTAACTTGAAACAAGGCTTTGCCAAGCGTTACCGCTTGCTGAAAACGGATGACTTTTCATCCGTTTTTGCGTTTAAAAAACAGCACGGCTCGCCGCTTATGCAGGTTTTTTACCTGCCCGGCAACGGCTTGGGGCACGCCCGTTTGGGCTTGGTGGTGAGCAAAAAAACCGCAAAGCGCGCGCACGAGCGCAACTATATGAAACGGGTGGTGCGCGAATGGTTCCGCTGCCATAAAGACACGCTGCCGCCCAACGATTTTATCGTGCGCGTGCGCCGCCCTTTCAACCGCGAAACCGCCGCCGAAGCCCGCGCGCAGCTGGCGCAGCTGATACGCAAAGCATCCTGATGGCCGCCAAACTGCTGCTGTGGCTGATACGGTTTTACCAATACGCCGTCAGCCCGCTGATTCCGCCCCGCTGCCGTTTCACCCCCACCTGCTCTCAATATGCCGTGGAGGCGGTGAAAAAATACGGTGCGCTCAAAGGCGGCTGGCTGGCGGCCAAGCGCATCGCCCGCTGCCATCCGTGGGGCGGCTGCGGCCACGATCCCGTGCCCTAAGGCGTTTCAGACGGCCTGCCGTAAAGCGGCATATTTTTCCACCGCAAGCAGACACTTTCTATATAATGCCGCCTGAAACCGCCGGGGCGCACAACCAAACCGCCGACACCATCCGCCGGATGCCTTTCAAACCCAGGCCGTATGAAAACCGGCAACCGGCAGATACACAACCCACTTTTCTGCGCCCGAACCTTTAAGTATCACCAGGAAGATTCTATGGACTTCAAACGATTAATGATTTTTTTCGCTGTGGCTGCGGCGATTCTGTTCGGCTGGGAGCAAATGTTCCCCTCGCCCAAACCCAGCCCTGCGCAACAACAGGCGGCGCAAACCGCGCAGCAAAGCGCCGCGCCGCAGGCAGGCCATGCCGCCGCGCTTACCCCCACCGTTCCGGTTACCGTTACCACCGACACGGTTAAAGCCACCATCGACGAAAAAACCGGCGATCTGCGCGGCCTGACCCTGCTGAAATACAATGCCAGCAGCGACGAAAGCAAAGATTTCGTGCTGTTTAACGACAGCAAAGCCTACACCTATGTTGCCCAATCCGAATTATTGAATTCAGACGGCCAAAACGTGCTGAAAGGCCTCGCGTTCACCGCCCCGCAGAAACAATACACCCTCAGCGGCGATAAAGCCGAAGTGCGCCTGAGCGCACCCGAAACCGCCGGTTTGAAAATCGACAAAGTTTACACCTTCACCAAAGGCAGCTACGTCATCAACATGCGTTACGACGTAACCAACGCCAGCGGCGCGCCGGTTAAACTCGACGCCGTTTACCGCCTGCTGCGCGACAACAGCAAACCCGAAGGCGAAGGCTATTTCAACCAAACCTACGCAGGCCCCGTGGTTTACACCCCCGCCGGCGAATTTGAAAAAGTGCCGTTCGACGATTTGGACGACGACTACAACTCCGGCAAAGACCAGGCCGAATACGTGCGTAAAACCGACAGCGGCTGGTTGGGCATGATCCAGCACTACTTCATGGCCACCTGGATTCTGCAACCCAAAGACGGCAAAACCGTCTGCGCCGCCGGTGCCTGCCAGATCGATCTGAAACGCCGCAGCGACAACCTCTATTCCGCAGCCGTGCGCGTGCCTTTGGCCGCTGTGCCCGCAGGCGGCAAACTCGATGCCGGCATCGAACTGTATGCCGGCCCGCAAACCACCAGCGTAATCAGCAAAGTGGCCGACAACCTGCAACTGGCGAAAGACTACGGCAAAGTGCACATCTTCGCCTCACCGCTCTTCTGGCTGCTGAACAAACTGCACGACTTCGTCGGCAACTGGGGCTGGGCGATTGTTTTGCTGACCATTATCGTTAAGGCTATTCTTTATCCGCTCACCAACGCCTCTTACCGCTCGATGGCGAAAATGCGCGCCGTCGCCCCGCGCCTGCAAGCGCTGAAAGAGAAATACGGCGACGACCGCATGGCCATGCAGCAGGCCATGATGCAGATGTATAAAGACGAAAAAATCAACCCGCTCGGCGGCTGCCTGCCGATGCTGCTGCAAATCCCCGTGTTTATCGGATTGTATTGGGCGATTTTCTCCTCGGTGGAGCTGCGCCAAGCGCCGTGGCTGGGCTGGATTACCGACCTGAGCCGCCCCGACCCGTGGTTTATCCTGCCTGTGATTATGGCGGCCACCATGTTCATCCAAACCTATCTGAACCCGCCGCCCACCGACCCGATGCAGGCCAAAATGATGAAAATCATGCCGGTGATTTTCTCGGTGATGTTCTTCTTCTTCCCCGCCGGCTTGGTGCTTTACTGGGTGGTCAACAACATCCTTACCATCGCGCAGCAGTGGTATATCAACAAGAGCATTGAAAAACAGCGCGCCGCCGGCGAAGTGGTATCATAACCGGCAGGCAAGAAGGCCGTCTGAAAGCGTTTCAGACGGCCTTTTCCATTGCCGTTAAATCAGATAAAAGCGCTGAAAACACTTGCCGAATCGGGTATAATCCGTAAATTATTTTGCCGCTCAAACAATGGCTTTTGCATACTTGCAAAAACCTGTTTTCAGACGGCCTGCCTAACTTCAATCAGCAGGAAAAAATCACTTATGAGTAAGCAAGAAGAATACGGCGCCGAGAGCATACAGGTGCTCGAAGGCTTGGACGCAGTGCGCAAACGCCCGGGCATGTATATCGGCGACACCCAAGACGGCTCCGGCCTGCACCATATGGTGTTCGAAGTGCTCGACAACGCCATCGACGAAGCGCTGGCCGGCCATTGCGACCAAATCACCGTTGCCGTTAACGCCGACAACTCCATCACCATCGAAGACAACGGCCGCGGCATTCCCACCGGCATCCACCCCAAAGAAGGCCGCTCCGCCGCCGAAGTGATTATGACCGTGCTGCACGCGGGCGGTAAGTTCGACAACAACAGCTACAAAATCTCCGGCGGCCTGCACGGCGTGGGCGTGTCGGTGGTAAACGCCCTTTCCGACTGGCTGCGCCTCACCATCTACCGCGACGGCAAAGAACACTTCGTCGAATTCAAACGCGGCGTGGCGGTGGAGCCGCTCAAAGTGGTGGGCGACGCCCCCGCCGAGCGCACCGGCACCAAAGTGCAGTTTTTAGCCAGCGAAGAAACCTTCGGGCTGGTGGAATACCATTTCGACATTCTCGCCAAACGCATCCGCGAACTCTCGTTTCTCAACAACGGCGTGGGCATCAAACTCACCGACATGCGCGACGGCAAAGAAGAAGACTTCGCCTTTTCGGGCGGCGTGGCCGGTTTCGTGCAATACATGAACCGCAAGAAAACCCCGCTGCACGAAAAAGTGTTTTACGCCAGCGGCGAAAAAGACGGCATGGGCGTGGAAGTGGCCATGCAGTGGAACGACAGCTACCAAGAATCGGTGCAGTGCTTCACCAACAACATTCCCCAGCGCGACGGCGGCACCCACCTCACCGCCCTGCGCCAAGTGATGACGCGCACCATCAACAACTACATCGAATCCAACGAAATCGCCAAAAAAGCCAAAGTCGACACCAGCGGCGACGACATGCGCGAAGGCTTAACCTGCGTGCTTTCCGTCAAACTGCCCGACCCCAAATTCTCGTCGCAAACCAAAGACAAACTGGTTTCCAGCGAAATCGGCCCGGTGGTGAACGAAGTGATCAGCCAGGCATTGACCGACTTTCTCGAAGAAAACCCCAACGAAGCCAAAACCATCTGCGGCAAAATCGTTGATGCCGCCCGCGCCCGCGAAGCCGCCCGCAAAGCCCGCGAAATCACCCGCCGCAAAGGCGTGATGGACGGCTTGGGCCTGCCCGGCAAACTGGCCGACTGCCAAGAGAAAGACCCCGCCCTGTCCGAACTTTACCTCGTCGAGGGCGATTCGGCGGGCGGTTCGGCCAAACAGGGGCGCGACCGCAAATTCCAAGCGATTCTGCCCCTGAAAGGCAAAATCCTCAACGTAGAAAAAGCCCGCTTCGAAAAAATGCTCGCCAGCCAGGAAGTCGCCACCCTGATTACTGCGTTGGGCGCAGGCATCGGCAAAGAAGAGTTCAACCCCGAAAAACTGCGCTACCACCGCATCATCATCATGACCGATGCCGACGTGGACGGCGCCCACATCCGCACCCTGCTGCTCACCTTCTTCTACCGCCAGATGCCCGAACTGGTGGAGCGCGGCTACATCTACATCGCCCAGCCGCCCCTCTACAAAGCCAAACACGGCAAGCAGGAGCGTTATCTGAAAGACGAATTTGAAAAAGACCAATGGCTCTTGGGCCTGGCCTTAGACAAAGCCAAAATTGTTTCAGACGGCCGCACCATCGAAGGTGCCGAACTCGAAAAAGCCGCCAAACAGTTTATGCTGGCCAAAAACGCCATCGCCCAAGAAAGCCGCGTAATCGACGATTCGGTGCTGCACGCCATGCTCTATGCCGCCCCGGCCGACCTTTCCAGCGCAGAGAGCACCGACGCCGCCATCGCCGCGCTGATGCCGCTGCTCAACGCCAAAGAAGTGGCGCTGGAGCGCATCGAAGGCAACGAAGGCAGCCACTTCATCAAAATCACCCGCAAACTGCACGGCAACGTGGCGGTCAGCTATATCGAACCGAAGTTTTTAAACAGCAAGTCGTACCAAACCCTCACCCAAACCGCCGCGCTGCTCAACGGCCTGGTTGGCGAAAACGCCAAACTCCATAAAGGTGAAAACGAATACGACGTTAACAGCTTTGAAGACGCGCTCGACATTCTGCTGCAAAGTGCGCAAAAAGGCATGAGCATCCAGCGCTACAAAGGCTTGGGCGAGATGAACCCCGAGCAGCTGTGGGAAACCACCATGGATCCCGCCGTGCGCCGCCTGCTGAAAGTGCGCATCGAAGACGCCATCGCCGCCGACGAAGTGTTCGTTACCCTGATGGGCGACGAAGTCGAGCCGCGCCGCGCGTTTATCGAAAACAACGCCCTGATTGCGCAGAATATCGACGCCTAAAAGCCGGCGCCGAAACTTTGCAAAACCCGCTCAGGCCGTCTGAAAATGCCGATGCAACCGCCCCGCGCTTTCAGACGGCCTGAAGCTTTTGCGAAATTGTTTGGTGCCGTCTGAAATATTTATCCCCCGTCATACTCGGGCTAGACCCGAGTATCTGTTATTCCTTTCTAAACAAAAAGATACTCGGATCCAGCCCGAATATGACGCAGATGTTTTATAGTGCGTTAAATTTAGGTCGTGTAGTCAGAATACTTGCGAAGCGGTTTTTTGAGGAAAAATCCGCAGATGCAAGGCAAAAAGCACAGCAAGATTGAACATCTTGCGAGCATTTTTAACGCCGCAGATGCGGATTTTAACCAAAAATACCGCCGCAACGCTTTCTGACTACACGACCTAATTCACCGCACAAAAACCGCAGGCCGTCTGAAACCATGATTCCCGTTTACCCCACCGAAACCGCCGCCGAAACCGTGCTCAGCCTGATCAACCGCTTCGGCCTGTCCGTATGCGCCAACCCGCCGCAGCAGGGTGAATATCTGCTGGCCGATTCAGACGGCCTTTCGTTGTGCCGTGCCGGCGAAAAAGGGCGCGTGCGGGCGGACTTCACCGGCGGCACGGCGCAATACCGCCGTACCAAAGGCGGCGGCGAGCTGATTGCCAAAGCCGTCAACCACACCACCGCCCCCACCGTTTGGGACGGCACCGGCGGCTTGGGGCGCGACGCGTTCGTGCTGGCCTCGCTGGGGCTGCAAGTGCGCGTGTTCGAGCAAAACCCCGCCGTTGCCGCCCTGCTTTCAGACGGCCTGCAACGTGCGCTCGAATGCCCCGAAACCGCTGCCATCGCCAACCGCATCACCCTGCATTTCGGCGACACCTGCACGCTGCTGCCCCAACTGGCCGCCGCAGAAGGCCGCCCCGATGTGGTATATCTCGACCCGATGTATCCCGAAAGCCGCAAAACCGCCGCCGTAAAAAAGGAAATGGCTTATTTCCACAGTTTGGTGGGCACGGCGCAAAACGAAGGCGAATTGCTTGCCGCCGCCCGTGCGGCCGCAAAAAAGCGCGTCGTCGTCAAACGTCCGCGCTTGGGGGAATTTCTCAACCACGAACCGCCCGCCTATCAATATACGGGCAAAAGCACGCGGTTTGATGTTTACCTGCCGCTGCCGTCCTAAGCAATAATGCCGCTTTGGTTGAGCAGAAACAGCACGGCAAAACCGCTCAAATATAATAAACCTACCCAGGCCAGCCACATCAGCCACGGTTGCAGCTTATGCTCGCCTTTGCGCACCAGCGCCAAGTTCAGATAGGCAAAAACCGGCGTGCTCACAAACGAAGCAATCATCGCAAACTTCAACATCGCCAGCACCGCGCCTTTGAAAAACAGCATCACGCACAAACCGGTAATGGCGGCGAAAATAATCCACACCGCCAAAATACGGTTGCTGCGCTCGCTTTCGGGGCGGCGCAAAATCAGCCGCAGCGATTCCATATTGGTGCGCGAATAGCCGTCTATCACCGTAATGGTGGTGCCGTACATACAGGCAAACGCGATAAACGCCACCAGCCAGCGCGACCATTCGCCGATGGTTTTGGCATACATATCGATTAACTGGCCGATATAGGCGCCGCCCGCCATCTTCACTTCGGTGCCCGAGCCGTATTGCACCAGCGCACCCAGCGCCAGAAACACTATCGCCAAAATGGCGGTGCTGATGTAGCCGACGTTGAAGTCGAACAGGCCGTCTTCATAGCTCACTTTTTCCAGCTTACGCTTGGCCGCCACCCACATCGAATTGATGGCCGAAATCTCGATCGGCGCCGGCATCCAGCCCATCAACGCCACGATAAACGCCAGTGCGCCGAGGTTCCACGGGCTGGGTTCGATAAAGCCCGGCTGCATCTGCGCGCCCTTGGAGGCAGCTACCGCCACCGCCGCCACCGTGGTGATGGTGAGGCTGATCATGATGATTTTCGACATACTGTCTACCGTGCGGTAAGGCCCCACCAGCAGCATCAATACTGCGGAAGCCAATACAGCAACGGATAACGCGTTCATCGACCACTCGCCCGGCAGCACGAAACTCAAAATCGCCGCACACAGCATACTCACCGCTGCGGTGTTAATCACCGTGGCAAACAGGTTGAGCACGAAAAACACCCACAAATACACGCGGCTTTTGTCGGCATAACCTTCCAGCAGGCTTCTGCCTGTTTCCAGCGTATATTGCGGGCCGAAGCGGAAAAACGGGTATTTGAACAGGTTGGCCAGCACGATAATCAGCGCCAGCTGCCAGCCGTATAAAGCGCCGGCCTGGGTGGAGGCGATGATGTGCGAGCCGCCCACCGCCGCCGAAGCCATCATGATGCCGGGCCCCATCGCCCGCAGCCGCTCGCGCCAGCGCGATTGGCCGTTTACCGTTTGCTCGTTCATAATCAAACCTTTCGTTGTTTTGATGTAAATATCTGTAAGTAGCCGCGATTATACGCAATTGAAT
>JBHALY010000138.1:0-3094 GCA_041827905.1 Neisseria dentiae | reverse complement strand
GCACCAGCATGGGCAGGTTGGGCGCGGCGGCGCACAGCAGCGAGCCGGTCATAAACAGCCCCATCGCGGTAACAAACACATTGCGCGTGCCGAAACGGTCGACCAGATAACCGCTCAAAGGAATCAGCAGCGCCAGCGTCAGCACATAAGCAATCACCGCCGACTGCATATTGAGCGGCGATTCGTTCAAACCGGCCGCCATTTTCGGCAGCGCGGTGTTGAGTATGGTGGTATCGAGCATCTGCATGAAGATGGCAACGGCCAGCAACATGGGCAGATATTTGGAAGGAGCGGAGCGGGCGGTCATAGAGCGGTTGGATAGGCCGTCTGAAAACATACGGGCGGCGTTTTGCCGAAAACCGGATTGTACGCGAAAGCGCGGCGGCTTGATATAAGGTTTGCTTTTGTTTTCATGGCCCTATGACCGTTCAAATGCCTTCAACAAATCGGCGCTCTTTACTGCTGCCGGAATCCCGCCCTTGCAACCGCACGCCCCGCGCGATTGATGTTAAGATACGCATTCTTTTCATATCACGCCGTCCGAACCCCGCTTATGAACCCGTTACTCGACACCCTCAAACCCTACCCTTTCGCCCGCCTGCGCGAAGCCATGGCCGGGCTGGAAGCACCTGCCGGCGCCGCCCCCGTGCCGCTGCACATCGGCGAACCCAAACACCCTACCCCCGCCGTGATCACCGACGCGCTCACCGCCTCTTTGGCCGAACTTGAAAAATACCCGCTTTCCGCCGGTTTGCCCGAGCTGCGCCAAGCCTGTGCCGGCTGGGCAGCGCGCCGCTACGACGGCCTGCAACTCGACCCCGAAACCGAAATCCTACCCGTGCTCGGCAGCCGCGAAGCGCTGTTTTCATTTGCACAAGTGGTGCTGGAACACGTTTCAGACGGCCTCAAGCCCGTTGTCGTCAGCCCCAATCCGTTTTATCAGATTTACGAAGGCGCCACCCTGCTCGGCGGCGGCGAAATCCATTTCGCCAACAGCCATGCCCCGCGCTTTCTGCCCGACTGGAGCCAAGTGCCCGAAACCGTTTGGCAGCGCACCAAACTGGTGTTCGTTTGCTCGCCCGACAACCCCAGCGGCAGCGTGATGCAGCTTGGCGATTGGGCGGAACTCTTCGCCCTGCAAGACCGCTACGGCTTCGTTATCGCCTCCGACGAATGCTATTCCGAAATCTATTTCAGCGGCAACAAACCCATCGGCGGCCTGCAAGCCGCGCAGCAGCTCAGGCGCAGCAACAAAGGCATCGTAATGTTCACCAGCCTTTCCAAACGCTCCAACGTGCCCGGCCTGCGTTCCGGCTTCGTAGCGGGAGACGCCGGGCTGCTCAAGGCCTTCCTGCTCTACCGCACCTATCACGGCAGCGCCATGAGCATTCCCGTGCAGCGCGCCAGCATCGCCGCTTGGAACGACGAAGCCCACGTTATCGAAAACCGCCGCCTGTACCAGGAAAAATTCGATAAAGTGCTGCCCATCCTGCAAACCGTTTTCGACGTGCGCTTGCCCGACGCTTCGTTTTATATCTGGCTGAAAGTGCCCGACGGCGACGATTTGGCCTTTGCCAAAACACTATGGCAGCAGGCCGCCATCCAAGTGTTGCCCGGCCGCTTTTTGGCCCGCGACACCGAACACGGCAACCCGGGCGCAGGCTATGTGCGCATCGCGCTGGTGGCCGACGTGGAAACCTGCGTGAAAGCAGCCCAAACCATTGCGGCGCTCTACCGCAGCTAAACGGTTGCAATACGGCAGGGCGTTTGATGCGCCCTGCTTTTTTCTTAATCTGCGTTGCCGATGCAAACCGCTGATACAGACCGAAACCTTTGTAACAAACCTGAAGGCCGTCTGAAAACCAATCTGCCGCCCCCAACCCGCCGCTGCTCTGAATCATGCCGAACACCCCTTCTTTATTGAAAAACCTGCCCTTTCTGATCACGCCGCCGTTGCTGTGGGCGGGCAATGTGATTGTTGCGCGCGCCGTGCGCAACGATATTCCGCCGCTCACCCTGTCGTTCGGCCGTTGGGTGATTTCGCTGCTGATTCTGCTCCCCTTCGCCTGGGCTGCCATGCGCCGCGACCGCACTTTATACCGCCGCCACGCCAAACTGGTTATCGGCACCTCGCTCACCGGCATCGCGGCGTTCAACACGCTGGTTTATACCGGCTTGCACCAAACCACCAGCACCAACGCATTGCTGCTCAATTCGTGCATTCCCGTGCTGATTATGCTGATCGGCTCGGTGTTTTACGGGCAGAAGTTAAACCGCTTTCAGACGGCCGGGCTGTTGTTGTCGCTGTGTGGTGTGCTGGTGATTATTCTGCGCGGCCAGCCGGACAATTTATGGGCGCTGCGCTTTAACCCGGGCGATTTGTGGGTATCCGCTGCGGTGGTGTGCTGGGCGTTCTACACATTATGGATGCGGCAGATGCCCGCCGAAATCAACCGCACCGGCCTGACCGCCGTGCAGATTATGCTGGGCCTGCTGGTGCTGTTGCCGCTGTGGCTGTGGGAGCGCGCGGGTGATATGCCGGTTTATTGGAACGGCAATACGCTCGCCGGTTTGGCTTATGTGGGCATTTTTCCGTCGGTGGTGGCCTATCTGTGCTACACCGCCGCCATCGCCCGCGTCGGCGCCGTACGCGCCGGTTTGAGCATACACCTGATGCCCGTATTCGGCACGCTGCTGGCCGTTACCCTGCTAGGCGAATCCCTCCACCTTTACCACTTGGTTGGCATTGCCGCGATTTTCGGCGGGATTTTGTTGAGCAATAAGCGGGCGGCGGGCTGAAGTTTATTCCCGCCCTTTTCCGGCACCTCGAGGCTCTGCAAAAATTACAGGCCGTCTGAAACTTTCAGACGGCCTGCATTCAAACAGCGGCAGTAAAACGGTTTAAAATAACCCGCTTGTTTTCCACCCTTATTACCGATTAGTTTTTATCCAGATCAACCAGTTTGTTTTTGGCAATCCACGGCATCATGCTGCGCAGTTGTGCGCCCACTTTTTCGATTTGGTGGTCAGCATTCAAACGGCGGCGGGCGGTCATGCTGGCGTAGTTGGCGGCGCCTTCCTGAATGAACATTTT
>JBHALY010000137.1:0-16641 GCA_041827905.1 Neisseria dentiae | reverse complement strand
TTGGGCAGCGGCCAATTGGCGGGCATGAGCTACCATCTGCTCGGCATCAATCTGCTTACGCTGATGCTCGGCCTGCCTGCGGCGCTGTGGCTGGGCACTTTGTTGCTGGTGCCTTATCTCGGCCTCTACGGTGCGGAAAATTTATACGCCGCCGGGCTGAACGCGCTGTTTGTGCTGCTGCCCGCCGCTACCGCCAATCTTGTGTTCCGCCGTTTGTCGTCCAAGTTGCCCGACAATTTGTTTATCTATATTTTTTTGAACGGTTTTCTTGCCGCTGCGGCGGGTATGCTGCTGACGGGGCTGTCGGTGGTGTTGCTGTTACAGTTTGCGGGTGTGTTTGCCGCCGAGGCGCTTTGGCAGTCGGCCTTTCCTGTGTTTTTCCTGCTCGCTTGGGGCGAAGCGTTTTTAAGCGGTATTTTTACGGCGGTTTTCGTGGCGCTGCGGCCGCAATGGCTGGCCACTTTCGACGATACGCGTTTTTTGCGCGCCGAAAACAGCATTTGGAAATAGCGGCAAACCCAGCGGGCGGCTTCAGGCCGTCTGAAACGCTTTGTTCATCCCGTTGTTTTTAATTGATGTGAAACAAAACCTTATTTTGAAAGCAGATGACAACCCGCCCGCCGAGGGGTAACATTTGCGCTCCTTATACGTTTCTTATTCCGTATCATGAATGCTCCCAACCTTCTTGCTTCCGTCGATTTAGGCTCCAACAGCTTCCGTCTGCAAATCTGCGAAATCCACAACGGCCAGTTAAAAGTTATTGATTCGTTTAAACAAATGGTGCGCTTTGCAGCAGGTTTGGACAGCCAGAAAAACCTCGACGAAGCCTCGCAGGAAAGGGCGCTGGAATGCCTGGCCAAATTCGGCGAGCGCTTGCAGGGCTTCAAGCCCGAGCAGGTGCGGGCGGTGGCCACCAACACTTTCCGCGTGGCGAAAAATATCGCCCAATTCGTGCCCAAAGCCGAAGCCGCGCTGGGCTTTCCCATCGAAATCATCGCAGGCCGCGAAGAAGCGCGCCTGATTTACACCGGCGTGGTGCACACCCTGCCGCCCAACGGCGACAGAATGCTGGTTATCGACATCGGCGGCGGCTCCACCGAATTCGTTATCGGTTCCGATCTCAAGCCCACTTCCACCGAAAGCCTGCCGCTGGGCTGCGTAACCTACAGCATCCGTTTCTTTCAAAACAAAATCACCCAAAAAGATTTTCAGGCCGCCATTACCGCCGCGCGCAACGAAATCCAGCGCATCAGCAAACTGATGAAACGCAACGGCTGGGATTTTGCCGTGGGCACGTCCGGCTCGGCCAAATCCATCCGCGACGTGATCGCCGCCGAAAACCCGCAGGAACACGACATCACCTATGCCGGCATGAAAAAGCTCGCCGACAAAATCGTTGCCGCAGGCAGCGTGAAAAAAGCGCGCCTGGAAGGCATGAAGCCCGACCGCATCGAAGTGTTCGCAGGCGGCCTGGCCGTGATGATGGCCGCGTTTGAAGAGCTGGAAATCGAAAAAATGATGGTAACCGAGGCCGCCTTGCGCGACGGCGTGTTCTACGACCTGATCGGCCGCCAGCTCAACGAAGACATGCGCGACCAAACCACCGCCGAATTCCAAGAACGCTACCACGTGAGCAAAAACCAGGCCGCCCGCGTGGCCGCTGCCGCGCAGAAGTTTATGGAAAGCATAGGCCACGCCCAAAACATGCCCGTGCAAGAGCTGGCCTATTGGCAGCAATACCTCAACTGGGCGGGGCTGCTGCATGAAATCGGCATCGACATCGCCCACACCGGCTACCACAAACATTCGGCCTATATCCTCGAAAATGCCGATATGCCCGGTTTTTCGCGCAAAGAGCAGAATATTTTGTCGCTGCTGGTGCTCGGCCACCGCGGCGACGTGCGCAAAATGACCGAGCTTGTCAACGGCAACCGCGCCATGTGGCAGGCCATTCTTTCGCTGCGTTTGGCCGCCCTGTTCTGCCGCGCCCGCCTGCCGCTGGAGCTGCCGCCGTTTACCCAGCTGCGCAGCAGCGACGACGGCCGCGGCTTCGTGCTGCGCATCAGCCAAAGCTGGCTCGACGAACACCCGTTGGTGGCCGGCGCACTCGAATACGAAAGCGAACAATGGCAGAAAGTGGATATGCCGTTTACCGTGCAGGCGCAGTGATGCCTGCCGTTTCGGCCGTCTGAAACACCCCGAACCTTTTCAGACGGCCTCCAACCCGCCCGCCTTTACGCCAACCGTTTAGGAAACCGCAATGGATCTGCACAATATCCGCGAAGATTACAGCAAGCAGGAACTCTCGGAAGCCGAATGCGACGATAACCCGATTGTCCAATTCGAGCGCTGGCTCAACGAAGCAATCCGCGCCGAAGCAAACGAACCCACCGCCATGAACGTTGCCACCGTCAATTCAGACGGCCGCCCCGAAGGCCGGCAGGTGCTGCTCAAAGAAGTCAACCGGCAGGGGTTTGTGTTTTTCACCAACTATAAAAGCCGCAAAGGCCGCGCATTGGCCGCCGTGCCGTTTGCCGCCCTCACCTTTTTCTGGCCCGAGCTGGAACGGCAGGTGCGCGTGGAAGGCAGGGTCGAAAAACTCGACGGCGCCGCGTCGGACGAATATTTCGAAAGCCGCCCCTACACCAGCCGCATCGGTGCCTGGGCGAGCGAGCAGAGCGAGGTGATTTCCGGCAAATCGGTGCTGGTTACGCGCGCCGCCGCCGTCGGCCTGAAACACCCGCTGCACGTGCCGCGCCCGCCGCACTGGGGCGGTTACTTAATCGTGCCCGACCGCGTGGAATTCTGGCAGGGCCGCCCCAGCCGCCTGCACGACCGCATCCAATACCGTTTGGAAAACGGCGTTTGGCGCAAAGAAAGGCTGTCGCCGTAACCGCCGCACCGTTTGCAGCAAACACATCAGGCCGTCTGAAACCATCCGCCGCTTTTCAGACGGCCTCTCTTAACCGGATTGGTTTACAATAACGCTTATAGTGAATCCACTTACTCCGTTACGGCGTTGCTGCGCCTTAGCTCAAAGAGAACGATTTTGTAAGCCGCTGAAGCGGCAACAGAATCGGTTCCGTACTACCTGTACTGTCTGCGGCTTGCTGCCTTGTACCGAAGTAAGTGGATTCACTATATCCGCCATATCCGACATTCAGACTCACAGAGAAAAACCATGTTAGACATCCAACAACTCCGCAACAACACCGCCGCCGTGGCTGCACGCTTGGCCGCACGCGGCTACGAACTCGACACCGTGCGCTTCGAAGCGCTGGAAAACAAACGCAAACAACTGCAAGTGCGCACCGAAGAGCTGCAAGCCGCACGCAACAGCGAGTCGAAAAAAATCGGCGCCCTGAAAGGCCAGGGCAAGCACGAAGAAGCGGAGCAAACGATGGCGCAGGTGGCGCAGATTAAAGCGGACTTGGAACAGGCCGCCGCCGACTACGAAGCCGTGCAGGCCGAGCTGGACGCATGGCTCTCCACCATTCCCAATCTGCCGCACGAAAGCGTGCCGGTGGGTGCCGACGAAACCGAAAACGTAGAAGTGCGCCGCCACGGCACACCGCGCACGTTTGACTTCGACATCAAAGACCACGTTGATTTGGGCGCGCCGTTAGGTTTGGATTTTGAAACCGGCGCACGGCTTTCCGGCGCCCGCTTTACCGTGATGAAAGGCCAAATCGCCCGCCTGCACCGCGCGCTGGCGCAGTTTATGCTCGACACCCACACCCTGCGGCACGGCTACACCGAACACTACACGCCCTATATTGTGAACGACGGCACCTTGTTCGGCACCGGCCAGCTGCCCAAATTCGGCGAAGACCTGTTCCACGTTACCCGCGGCGGCGACGAAACCAAGCTCACGCAATATCTGATTCCCACCGCCGAAGTAACCCTCACCAACACCGTGGCCGACACCATCGTACCGTCTGAAAAACTGCCGCTGAAACTCACCGCCCATTCCCCCTGCTTCCGCTCCGAAGCCGGCGCCTACGGCAAAGACGTGCGCGGCCTGATCCGCCAGCACCAGTTCGACAAAGTGGAAATGGTGCAGATTACCCATCCCGAACAATCCTACGACGCGCTCGAAGAAATGGTGGGCCATGCCGAAAAAATCCTGCAGCTGCTCGAGCTGCCCTACCGCGTGATTGTGCTGTGCACCGGCGACATGGGCTTCGGCGCCGCCAAAACCTACGATTTGGAAGTGTGGGTGCCCGCGCAAAACACCTACCGCGAAATTTCGAGCTGTTCCAACTGCGAAGACTTCCAAGCCCGCCGCATGAAAGCGCGCTTTAAAGACGAAAACGGCAAAAACCGCCTGCTGCACACCCTCAACGGCTCCGGCCTCGCCGTCGGCCGCACGCTGGTGGCCGTGCTCGAAAACCACCAAAACGCCGACGGCAGCATCAACATTCCCGCCGCACTGCAACCCTATATGGGCGGCATTGCCAAGTTGGAAGCGGAATAAGCGGTGCAACGTTACCGCTGCCTGCTTTCCGCTTTAATCCCAATAATTTTAAAGAAGCCATTTTAGCTTCGCAGAAACTTGTTTCCTTTCGGAAACTGCGTTTTCAGACGGCCTACAACCTTTGCAAAACCACCTCAGGCCGTCTGAAACCCGGATACCGCCATGCCCAAAGCCACTTTCTACACCCACGTCGGCAACCCCGCCGCCTTTGTCTGCCGCTTGGCCGAGCGCGCCGTGAAAAGCGGCGGCAAAGTGCTGCTGTGGGCGGATTCGCCCGAAACAGCCGAGCGGTTGGACAGGCAATTGTGGCAGTTTGAGCCGGAAAGTTTCCTGCCCCATGAACTGTGGGCGCACGGCCGGGCTTTTCCGCAAAACGTGCCGCTGGCGGTGGCCTGCGGCAGTGAGTTGCCCGACGTGCCCCCCGATACGGTGGTGTTGAACGCCTCTCCCGATTTTTGGTGCGACGCCCCTTCCCCGCCCGCCCGCGTGCTGGAAATCGTCGGCACCGGTTTGGAAGAGCTGGCCGACGCCCGCGAACGCTTCAAAGCCTACCGCAAACAAGGCTTTGAAATCGAGCATCATAATATGCAGGGCAAGGCGTAAATTCCATTAATATATTCAAATCAATAGCTTAATAACAGCTCCGTCATACCCGGGTCAAGCCCGGGTATGACGTATGTACTTTCCTCCGCAACGGCCTTTCTACCCCCAAAACCCAACCAACCCGAGACCTTTGCAAGTCGTTTAGGCCGTCTGAAATATTCAACCATCGTCATTCCCGCGCAGGCGGGAATCCAGCCCTAAAATCATCAAGTATTTTATTTCAATAGCTTACAAAAAAAACGACTGGATTCCCGCCTGCGCGGGAATGACGAGACACAAACGTTTTCAAGTTTGAATTGTTTTTTTGCAAAGGCCCCAACCTACCTTTCTTCCTGATTCAGGTCAACAAACCCAAAACTATCGTTCATTAGTTAACAGATAGAATTGAGTATTTGCCTAAAAAGTATTAACATGACCTTGAAAGTAAATAAAAACCAATACCAATATTAAATCGTTTATCTTTGATATTCCGTCTTACCGCTTTCCGATTGTTTAACCATCAAGAAAGAAAGTAGGTTCCTTATGTCTGCTGTTCCGCTCTCTTCCCTAAGCAAAGGCACTTATGCCCACATCGATTCCATTCAGCCCCAAGCCGTGTTCGGCGAATTGGACGAACTCGTCGGCCGCCGTTTGGCCGATTTGGGCTTTTCCAACGGTATGCCGCTGGTGGTGGTTGCCGTGGGGGCGCTCGGCAAAGGGCCGTTTGCCGTGCGTTTGGGCAACCAGTCGCAATTCGCCCTGCGCGCGCCCGAAGCGGCCAAAATCATGTGCCGCGTGGTAACCGAACATTTCTAAACTGCTTTCAGACGGCCTCAATTTCCCACAACCTTTCAGGCCGTCTGAAAAGTTAAAAAATATAATTCCAATCATCTGCAAGAGGACACGATATGCAAGCCGATGCCGTTTCTTTAAGCTATTTCGCGCTTTTGGGCGCGCCCAACTGCGGTAAAACCGTTTTATTCAACGGGTTGACCGGCTCCAATGCCAAAGTGGCCAACTATCCGGGCGTAACGGTTGATAAGCGCGAGGGCGTGTTTATCGACGATGCTTCCATCCACATCATCGACCTGCCCGGCACTTACAGCCTGCGCACCACCAGCCCCGACGAGGCGGTGGCGCGCGATATGGTGCTGGGCAAACTCGACCGGCAACCCGATGCGATTATCGCCGTGGCCGACGCCACCAACCTGCGCATGACCCTGCGCATGATGCTGGAGCTGAAAATGCTGGGGCTGCCGATGGCGGTGTCGCTCAATTTAAGCGACGTTGCCCGTTCGCGCGGCCTGCAAATCGACGCGGCCAAACTCAGTAAGCTGCTGGGCGTACCGGTGTTGGAAACGGTGGCGGTGAGCAAAGACGGCATCCGCGGCGTGCGCGAGGCGGTGGCGAAACTGCCGCGCCGCCTGAATAAGCCTGTGGATATGGAGACTGCCGAACGCCTGCTCAACAACCTCGACAGCAACGCGCTTTACGAGCAGGTGGAAGATATTCTGCGCCAAGTGGTGCGCACCGAAATGAAGCTGCCCGAATGGCACCGCCGCTTGGATTCGCTGGTGCTGCACCCTGTTTGGGGCTTTGCCATTCTGGCGGTGATTCTGTTGCTGGTATTCCAAGCCGTTTATTCGTGGTCGGCGCCGCTGATGGACGCCATCGAAGCCGGTTTCGGCGCATTGGGCGAGTGGGTGGCAGCCGTGATGCCTGCCGGCGTATTGCAGGATTTGATTGTGAACGGCGTGATTGCCGGCATGGGCAGCGTGCTGGTGTTTCTGCCGCAGATTACCATTCTGTTTGCGTTTATCCTGCTGCTCGAAGATTCGGGCTATCTGCCGCGCGCGGCTTTTCTGCTCGACAACCTGCTCTCGAAAAGCGGGCTTTCCGGCCGCTCTTTCATTCCGCTGCTTTCCGGCTTCGCCTGCGCCGTGCCTGCCGTGATGTCGGCCCGCACTATTCAAGACCCGCGCGAACGTTTGGTAACGATTCTGATTGCGCCCATGCTCACCTGTTCGGCACGGCTGCCGGTTTATGCGCTGATTATCGCCGCCGTGATTCCGCAGCAAACCGTGTGGGGCGTGTTTAACCTGCAAGGCTTAACCCTGTTCGCCCTGTACGCGGCGGGCATTGCCTCGGCGGCACTGACGGCTTTCGTGATGAAACGCTTCGCCCGCAAACAGTCCGGCATCCGCCAGTTTCCGCTGCTGATGGAGTTGCCCACTTTCCGTATGCCCAACTTCAAACACATCATCACCAGCCTGTGGGATCGTGTGAAAGCGTTTTTAAAACGCGCCGGCACGGTGATTTTTGCCTTAAGCGTGGTGTTGTGGGTACTGGTGAGCTTTCCCGCCCCGCCGGCAGGCGCAACGGGCGCGGCCATCGACTACAGTTTCGCCGGCACCATCGGCCATTTGATCGAGCCGCTGTTCGCGCCGCTGGGCTTCACTTGGCAGATGTGCATCGCCATGATTCCCGGCATCGCCGCCCGCGAAGTGGTGGTGGCCGCTTTGGGTACGGTTTATGCCGTGGGCGCCGGCTCGGAAGATGCGGTGCAAAACGCCCTGATTCCGATCGTGAGCAGCAACTGGGGCCTACCGACGGCGTTTGCCTTTTTGGCTTGGTATATCTATGCGCCGATGTGCCTGGCAACTTTGGCCGTTATCCGGCGCGAAACCAAATCGGCCCGCCACACTTGGGCAATCACCGCGTTTCTGTTTGTGCTGGCTTATCTGGCGGCTTTCTTGGTTTATCAAATCAGTTCGAGGATTTTGTGATGGAACAATATATTATCGTCGGCATCATTGTGGTTTTGTGCGTGCTGTATATGCTGCGCAAGTTTGTGTTCAAACCCAAAAATAGCAATTCCGCATGCGGCGGTTGCGACCGCTGCGGCGGCAGTAAGGGCGGCTGCCATTAGCGGCGGGTTCCACCTGCATGGTGCCTTGCAAAAAGCCGCTTATCCACCCCCGTTATATAGTGGATTAAAATAAGAATGCCGAAGTAGGGTAAAACGATTCTTTAGCATATCGCCCAATTGCAAGTTTGAATGCAGTTATTTCATTTCGGAGTTTTTATTTGAACTCACTATACTCGGGCTTGACCCGGGTATGAAGCACGCAATTTTTCTTAAGTTTATTGACTATCTAGCCAAAGACCTTTGCAAAAAAGCCTTGAGGCCGTCTGAAAACTTTTCAGACGGCCTCAAGGCTTTTTAATCAAATATCTGCCTATCAAACGATATTCAAGATTTAAACCGCTTCGCCTTGTATTGCGGCTTCATCAGGTTTTGCGGCGATAAAATATCGTCCAACTCTTCCGCGCTCAACAAACCTTTTTCCAGCACCACTTCGCGCACGCTCTTGCCGGTTTTGGCGCAGATTTTGCCCACCAAATCACCGTTGTGGTGGCCGATAAACGGGTTCAGATAAGTTACCAATCCAATCGAATTGAACACATATTGTTCGCACACTTCGCGGTTGGCGGTAATGCCTTCCACGCATTTGTCGGCGAGGTTGGTGCAGGCGTTGCCCAAAAGCGAAATGCTTTCAAACAGGCATTGGCCGATTACAGGTTCCATCACGTTCAGCTGCAACTGCCCGGCTTCGGCGGCAAAGGTAACGGCGGTGTCGTTGCCGATCACTTTGAAACACACCTGATTGACCACTTCGGGAATCACGGGATTGACTTTGGCGGGCATAATCGAAGAGCCGGCCTGCATTTCGGGCAGGTTGATTTCGTTCAGCCCTGCGCGCGGGCCGGACGAGAGCAGGCGCAGGTCGTTGCAGATTTTCGAGAGCTTCACCGCCGTGCGCTTCAAGGCGCCGTGCACCATCACATAATCGCCGCAGTCTGAAGTGGCTTCGATCAGGTTGTGCGCCGGCGTGCAGGGCAGGCCGCTCACTTCGGCCAGTTTCGCCACCGCCAGATGGGCGTAGCCTTCGGGCGTGTTCACACCCGTTCCGATGGCGGTTGCGCCGAGGTTCACTTCCAATAGCAGGGCGGCGGTGCGCAGCAGGTTGCGCTCTTCTTCTTCGAGCAAAACGGCAAAGGCGGTAAATTCCTGCCCCAGCGTCATCGGCACCGCATCCTGCAACTGCGTGCGCCCCATTTTCAGAATATCTTGAAACTCAGCCGCTTTTTGCTCAAATGCCTGTTTCAGACGGCCTATTTTATCCAGCAGCGCGCCGATGCTGTTATATACGGCGATGCGCAAACCGGTGGGGTAGGCATCGTTGGTGGATTGGCTGGCGTTAACGTGGTCGTTGGGGTTGATGATGTCGTAGCGGCCTT
Organism: Neisseria dentiae; assembly: GCA_041827905.1. Taxonomy (GTDB): domain Bacteria; phylum Pseudomonadota; class Gammaproteobacteria; order Burkholderiales; family Neisseriaceae; genus Neisseria; species Neisseria dentiae_B. The sequence continues at coordinate 7,280 of JBHALY010000137.1, read as the reverse complement.
TTTCGTAACCCAAAGCCTCCAGCGCCAGGTTGGCAATCACTTCGTTGGTGTTCATGTTTACCGAAGTGCCCGCCCCGCCCTGATACACGTCGGAAGGAAACTGGTCGAGGCAGCGGCCTTTTTCGAGCACCTCGTTGCAGGCGGCTTCGATGGCTTGGGCGGTTTCCATGGCAATCACGCCCAAATAGCCGTTGGCGCGGGCGGCGGCTTTTTTCACCATCACCATGCCGCGCACCAATTCGGGAATATCGGAAATCCTTTGGGTGGAAATATTGAAGTTTTCTTTCGCCCGCAAAGTGTGTATGCCCCAATACACTTCGTTCGGAATTTTGCGCTCGCCGAGCAGGTCGGTTTCAATGCGTTTTTTCATCTTTACATTCTCCGTTGTTTTTCAAAATTTACAGCCGTTTCCGGCCGCATGGCCGCTTTGTTTATTTTACCATTTTACGGGCATAAAAAGGCCGTCCGAACGGTTTCAGACGGCCTTTCAAACTATGTTTTCAGAATCTTATGCCAGCAGGCGCCACAGCATTCTGCCCGCAATCGCCAGCAGCAGCAGCCCGAACGCCAGCTTCAGCTTCTCGGGCGGCAGCTTGTGGGCGGTTTTTACGCCGAGCGGCGCGCATATCACCGTTGCCACGCTCAACACCGCCACCGCCGGCAGATACCAAAACCCGAACGAGCCTTCGGGCAGGCCGCCCACATTCCAGCCCGAATAAAGATAACCCGCCGCGCCCGCCACCGCAATCGGCCACGCCAGCCCTGCCGATGTGCCCACGGCGCGGTGCACCGGCACGTTGCAATACATCAGAAACGGCACCGACAGCGAGCCGCCGCCTATGCCCACCCAGCTCGAAGCAATGCCGAACAGCGTGCCCACGCCGTTCAAACCCGCCCAACCGGGCAGCGAACGCGAAGGCTTGGGTTTGGCATCGGCCAGGGTTTTCAGCGCCACCAACACGGTGAACACGATAAAGAAAAGCTGCAAAGCCGTGTTGGAAATGTGTTTGGCCAAAAACGAGCCGATCAGCACGCCGGCAATCATGCCCGGCACCATGCGCCGCACCACCTGCCAATCCACCGCGCCTTTGCGGTTTTGCGCCATCACGCTCGAAAACGTGGTGAACACCATAATCGCAAACGACGTGCCCACCGCCAAATGCTGCGCGTGCGGGATATTGTCCAAACCCTGCATCTGCAACACCCACAGCACCACCGGCACGATAATCATGCCGCCGCCCACGCCGAGCAGCCCCGCGATAAAGCCCGCAAACGCGCCCACCGCCAGCATCACCAACACCAACTGTATGTCCAACATAGTTATTCTTCTTTTTAACTTTTAATTTCCAAACGTTTTCAGACGGCCTTCTTGCGCTTTTTCAGCCACCGCCAAACAAACATCACATAGCCGGACAAACTGTATCCCAAGAAAAACAGAAACAGCACCAGCGAAGGCTCCCACGCCGCCACCGCCAACACCAGCATAAACACAATCATCGCAAAAAACGGCACTTTGCGGCGCACGTTGATTTCTTTGAAGCTCCAAAACGGAATCTGCACCACCATCGAAAGCCCCGCAAACAACGTAACAATCAGGCACACCCACGCCACCTGCGGAAACCGCTCGTAGCTGTGGTTCACCCAAATCATGCCCACAATCAGCGCCGCCGCCGTCGGGCTGGGAATGCCGATAAACCAGCGTTTGTCCACCTTGCCGATTAACGTGTTGAACAGCGCCAAACGCAGCGCGGCGCAGGCGCAATAGATAAACGCCACCGAATAGCCGATTTTGCCGAACTGCCAAAGCTGCCATTTATAGGCGATTAAGGCGGGCGCCACACCGAAGCTGACCATATCGGCCAAGCTGTCGAGCTGTTCGCCGAAGGCACTTTGGCTGTTGGTCCAGCGTGCCACCCGGCCGTCCATACCGTCGAGCAGCATCGAAACAAACACGGCGATTGCCGCCGTTTCGTAACGCCCGTGCATGGCCTGCGTGATGGCGAAAAACGCGGCGAACAGCGCGGCGATGGTGAAAGAATTGGGCAGCAGGTAAATACTGTTCTGCCGCAGCAGCGCCCTGAAGCGCGGCGTGGGGTTTTGTGGTGTCGTCATCGTTTTTCCGTAACAGCCGTGCGGCCTGTTATGTGGTTTTTATAGATTATACCGCAAGCCCCGTGCGGTGTGTTTCAGACGGCCTTTGGCAGGCGGCACGCGCGGTTTTTCATGTGGAATCTATTATGACGGGGTAAAACATTTTCAGTTTTTCGCAAAGGTTTCAGGCCGTCTGAAAACCGGTTGCGGCACATCACCAAACCGGTTGCGGCACATCACCACCAGCCCTGTTGCGTGCCGCCTGCGCCCGGGTTTTGCTTTTCGCGCTCCTGCCTGCGGAAATCCCACGGCGCTTGGGCGTTTTTGCCGCGCCACAACCCCGCAGCCGACTGCCGGGCTTTGGCTTCGGCATAAGCATAGGCAGCATAATCGGCTTTGTTCTGCCTGCGTTTGGCAATCGACACATAATGCCACGCATGGCCCTGCCCGATCTGACTCAGGTTCAAATCCCTGCCGTTAATGCTCACTTTGGCCACTTCGCGCTTGTAGCGGTCGGTTTCAAATACTTCCACACTCACGGTTTGCCCCAACGCCTCTGCGCTCAAAGCCTGCTGCGCCGAACGGCCGTGCGCCTGCTGCAATTCGGGCGCGTCGATATAAGCCAGGCGGATTTTATGTTTGGCTCCGTGGCTGTCGGTAACGCGCAGCGTGTCGCCGTCGGCAACGGCGGTTACGCGGCCCGTGTATTGCTTGTCGGCGCGCACCTGCGACCAAATCCGACCGGCCTGCTGCGCCGCCTTGCTGCCCTGCTCCAGCCATTGCGCCAACACGTCTGCCTGCGCGGACGCGCTAAGCGGCAGCAGCGCAATCAAGATGGGTAATATGATGTTTTTCATGAATTTTCTACAATTAAGTGGCGGATGCGCGGCGGATTAATTCGTTTACCAGCGCGGGCACGCCGTCTTTGGCTTTTTGCGCGATGATTTCCACCGCCCTGCCCGCCTGCTGCGGTTTGGGGTCAACCAGAAAACATTCGGCCTGCGGCGGGGCGAAATGCAGCAGCGAAGCGGCGGGATAAACTTGAAGCGACGTGCCCACCACCATCACGATGTCGGCATCGCGCATTTCTTCCACCGCCTGCGCAAACAGCGGCACTTCTTCGCCGAACCACACGATATGCGGCCTGAGCGGGCGGCCTTTGCCGTCGGTGTGGTTGAGGTTCAGGTCGCCCATCCAATCTAAAATCTCGCGCCCGTCGGCACAGCTTCGCACTTTGTTCAGCTCGCCGTGCAGGTGCAGCACGCGGCGGCTGCCCGCGCGCTCGTGCAGGTTATCGACGTTTTGGGTGATAATTTGCACGCGGTAGTGCGCTTCCAGCCGCACCAGAGCCTGGTGGGCGGCATTAGGCTGCGCTTCGTTGGCCTGCCTGCGGCGCATATTGTAGAAATCGAGCACCAGCTGCGGGTTGCGCGCAAAGGCTTCGGGCGTGCACACATCGGTTACTTTATGCCCCTCCCACAAACCGCCGGCATCGCGGAACGTGTTCAGGCCGCTGTCGGCGCTGATGCCTGCGCCGGTTAAAACCACACATTTTTTCATCGGAATCCGCTCCTTTGTGCAGCGGCGGCAGGGCACGGAACCGCACCGCCGCTTTTCATGCAAAAACAGCAGGCCGTCTGAAAGGTTTTTCAGACGGCCTGTCCAACTGCCCGGCTTATTTGCCTTGCGCGGGCGCTTTTTCTACTTTCAACAGTTTCACGTCGAACACCAAAGTGGCGTTCGGGCCGATTTTGTCGCTCACGGCATTTTCGCCGTAGGCCAGCGCAGCGGGAATAAACAGAGTGTATTCGCCGCCTTCTTTCATCAGTTGGATGCCTTCCGTCCAACCTTTAATCACTTGGTTGAGCGGGAAGGTGGCGGTGCCGCCGTGCTGTTTGCTGCTGTCGAACACCGTGCCGTCGGTCAAGCGGCCTTCGTATTCAACGGTTACCACGTCGGTGGCTTTGGGTTGCGCGCCCGTACCTTCGGTTTTCACTTTGTATTGCAGGCCGGATGCGGTGGTTTTCACGCCTTCTTTGGCTCCGTTCTCTTTCAAAAACGCCTGGCCTTTTTCGAGGTTGGCTTTGGCATCTTCGGCCGCTTTAGCCTGCGCTTTCTGCTGCTGCTCGGCCATAAACGCCATCAGCACTTCCTGCGCCTGCTGGTCGTTCAGCTTGGGTTCTTTGCCGTCGAGCATGGTTTGCACGGCTTCGTTAAACACTTTCAGATCCACTTCGGTGCCCTGGTCTTTCATGCGCTTCAATGTTGCGCCGATATCCATACCCATGGCGTAGCTGGCGCGCTGGGCGGGGCTGCTGAAATCGCCCGCCGCTGCTGCGGAAGCTGCCGAGGCGGGTTTTTCGCCGGATGCGGCACCGGCCGCGCTGCCGCCTTCCTGTTTGCAGGCGGCCAATGCCAATGCGGCGGTGGCGGCCAATACGGCGGTTTTAAGGGTTTTATTCATTATGTGCGTCCTGAGTAACATATTAACGGGAGCGTGAATTATAGCGGAGTTTGGGTTAAGTGGAATTAAGGCCGTCTGAAAAATATAGTGGATTAAATTTAAATTGAGACAAGACGGCGAGCCGCAGACAGTACAAATAGTACGGAACCGATTCTGTTGCCGCTTCAGCGGCTTACAAAATCGTTCTCTTTTGAGCTAAGGCGAGCCAACGCGGTATCAGTTTGAATTTAATCCGCTATAACCAGTTTCAGACGGCCTTGTGTTAAGAAACTCAAGCCGCGCCTTTCTTCTCTTTTCAAACGGCCTGCTATACAATCCTAAGCCTTTCTTTTACAGGCATTCAAAAATGCGCGAACCCAACCGCCGGGCGGCACCTATGCTGATTGTGGGCTGTGTGATTTTCGGCCTCGGCAGCCTGATTGTGAAATTCGTGCCGGTGGGCGCGTATGCCATCGCCTTTTGGCGCTTGGCGGTGGCGGCGGTGATTTTTTGGGTGCTGTCGCGCTTTTTCGGGCAGAAACTGCCGAAAAGCCGGCAGGCGCTGCGCTACGCCCTGCTTTCGGGCGCGTTTCTCGGCTTCGACCTGGCTTTGTGGCACGAGAGCATTTATGCCGTCGGCCCCGGCATTTCCACCCTGCTCAACAGCCTGCAAATCTTTTTTCTTTCGGCCATCGGCTTTTTCTTTTTCGGCGAACGTTTGGGCAAAATACAACTGCTGAGCCTGATGATGGCGGTGGCCGGCGTAGCGCTGATCGCCAGCCCCGAATTCGGCCACAACCAAAACGCGGGCTGGGGGTTTGCGAGCGGGATTGTATCGGGCGCGATGCTGGCTTTATCGATGGTGTTCGTGCGCAAAACCCATCAGGCCGAAGCCACGGCGCTGTTTCCGATGATGCTGCTGGTCAGCCTCGGCGGCATGGCCGCTTTGGTGCTGCCCATGCTGCTGCTCGATTCCGGCAACCTCTATCCCACCACCCTGCGCGATGTCGGCCTGATTCTGATTTACGGCGCGGTGATGCAGTGTTTCGCGTGGGGGCTGATTGCCTATGCGATTCCGCTGCTTTCGCTGTCGTTAACCGGCCTACTGCTGCTGAGCGAGCCGGTGGCGGCCCTGGTTATCGACTACTTTTGGCTCGATAAACCCATCAACGGCCTGCAATGGGGCGGCGCACTCTTGACGCTGGCAGCGATTTACCTAGGGTCTGTTGACAATTGACCGGCGCAGCGGTTTTTTGAGGCAAAAACCGCGTATGCAAGGCAAAAAGCGCAGCAAGGTTGAGCACCTTGCGAGCATTTTTAACGCCGCAGACGCGTGATTTTGACCAAAAATATCGCCGTTGCGTTATGTCAACAGACCCTAGGTTCGCAGTCTGAAAACCGCCATGCGTAAGGGCGGCGAATCGTGTAAAATAACCGCATTTGCAACCTTTATTTGGCCGTTTTAACCATGAACCTGCTTGCCAACGCCCTCGCCGCCGCGCTCGGCCGCTGCATCGTTTCCAAAGCCGTGAGCGAAGGCGGCGCGCCCATCGGTTTTATGTACCGCGAAGAGCCGGTGTTCGAGCAAGACAGCGGCTGGCGCTTTTTCAGCGGCGACGAAACCGACGAATTTGCCGCAAACCCTGAAAATTTCGGCGTATACGACATCAGCGACATCACCCGCAACCACCCCGCCGTGACCGAATGGCTCGCCCAGCCCGCCGGCACGGCGTGGGAAACCGACGAAAACGGCGCATTCCAACCTGCCGCCGACTGGCAGCCGCAAGATTAGTGTCAAAATTAGTTTTCAGACGGCCTGAAGCCATTTTCTCCATCGTTATCACTCAAACTACGGAAAACCCTATGAACACCATCCAGCCCGACCACGACGGCACCAACCTGCGCATCGGCATCGTACAAGCCCGTTTCAGCAACGAAATCGGCAGCGCCATGCTCAAAGTGTGCACCGACAAACTGGCCGCCCTCGGCGTCCACACCGACGACATCACCGTCGCCACCGTTCCCGGTGCGCTCGAAGTGCCGCTGGTGCTGCAAAACATGGCCGCCACCCGACAATATGACGCACTAATCGCCATCGGCGCCGTTATCCGCGGTGAAACCTACCATTTCGAGCTGGTGGCCAACGAATCCGGCGCCGGCGTTACCCGGGTGGGCTTGGACTACAACATCCCCATCGCCAACGCCATCCTCACCACCGAAAACGACGAACAGGCGCACGCGCGTATCGAAGAAAAAGCCGCCGACGCCGCCATCGTGGCTGTGGAATGCGCCAACCTCGTGAACCTGCTGCTGGAAGAGCAGTTCGACGACGAAGCCTGATAACGTTCAGACGGCCTGAACCGGCATTTTTATAGCTGATTCAATTTAAAATAAGTACAAGGCGGCGAACCGCAAACAGTACGGGTATAGTGAATCCACTTAATCTCCATTACGGCGTTGCTGCGCCTTGCCGTACTATTTGTACTGTCTGCGGCTTGCTGCCTTGTACTGGAAATTAATTGAATTCACTATAGTGCGGTAAAGCGGCCCAAAGCTGTAATTATTTTAAAGCGGATTAGCTATATGCCGGCTCAGGCCGTCTGAAACCCTACCGCACAACCAAAGGAAACGCCATGAAAACACCCCGCCGCCGCGCGCGCGAATTTACCGTGCAGGCACTTTACCAATCGGCGCTCACCGACGCCCCCGCCGCCGAAACCGCCAAAAACATCCGCGAAAGCAGCGA
>JBHALY010000136.1:0-4697 GCA_041827905.1 Neisseria dentiae | reverse complement strand
CCACCCACGAGCTTTGGCTCATGATGCCGGCCAGTTGCCGCAAAGCCTGCGGGTGTTCGTTGAGAAAGGCCAGATAGGCCGAACGGCGGCTGACGGTTTCGAGAAAGTCGAGCAGCCGCAGCAGGGTGGCGGTGGGGTTGGTTTGGGCGGCGGCGGCTTCCGCCAAGGGCGGCATCACGGCGTCGAAACGCGGTTGGGCGTGGGCGGAAAGGTGGCGGTATTTGTGGCTGTGGCGCAGTTGCGCGAGCCGTTCGGCAACGGTATCGGCCTCGAAGCCGTGTTCGGCCAGGCGGCTGCGCAGGGTTTCTTCGTCGCCGTTTTCCTGCCACACCCATTGCCAGCTTTCGGCTTTTTGCTGCGGGGTTTCTTCCGGCTCGGCCAGAATTTCGTTGAAGATGGCGTTAACTTGGCTGCGGTGGCGGTTGAGGCCGTCTGAAAAGGCGGCGTAGTCGGCAAAACCCATGCTTTCGGCCAAAAGCTGCTGTTGCTCGGGGTTTTGCGGCAGGGTTTGGGTTTGCTGGTCGTCCCAATATTGCAGACGGTGTTCGACGTCGCGCAAAAAGCGGTAGGCGGCCAGAAGGGTGTCGGCGGTGTGGTGTTCGAGTATGCCGAGGCGGGCGAGTTCGTGCAGGGTTTCCTGCGTGCCTTTCAGTTGCAGGCTGCGGATGCGGCCGCCGCGTATCATTTGGAAAATCTGGGCAACGAATTCGACTTCGCGGATGCCGCCGGCGCCGAGCTTCACGTTGTCGGCCATGCCTTTGCGGCCCACTTCGCTGCGGATTTGGCGGTGCAGGGCGCGCATGGCTTCGTAGGCGTTGAAATCGAGGTATTTTCGGAACACGAAGGGGCGCACCACCGAGGCGATGCCGTTGGGGTAGGGCGTAACCACGCGGCCTTTGCACCAGGCGTAGCGTTCCCATTCGCGCCCCTGTTGGATGAGGTATTGCTCGAGCGCGGTTTCGCTCAACACCAGTGCGCCGGAATCGCCGTCGGGGCGCAGGCGCATATCGACGCGGAACACTTGGCCGTCGGCGGTGATGTCGTTTAAAAGCGCAATCAGCTTCTGGCCGGTTTTGGTGAAAAACTCCTGATTGCCGCGCTCGCGTTTGCCGTCGGTGTCGCCCGCTTCGGGGTAAACGAAAATCAGGTCGATGTCGGAGGATACGTTCAATTCGTAACCGCCCGCCTTGCCCATCGCCACCACGCTCAGGTGCTGCGCCTCGCGCGTGTAGCGGCCGATAGGCGTGCCGTACATATCCTGATAATAGGCATAGGCGAAATCGAGCGCGGTGTTGACGGCAAAATCGGCAAACAGCGTGATGGTGCGGGTAACTTCGGCCAAATCGCTGATGCGGTTGATGTCGCGCACGATAATCTGCGCCATCACATAACGGCGAAGCAGGCGCAATTGGCGGGCCAGCTCTTCTTCGTTTTCGTCGGCGCGGATTTTTTCCCAGTCGGCAAAGGCTTGGAAATCGGCGTTGCCGAGCACCTTATCCAGCATGGGGTGCAGGATTTCGGGCTTGAGGTTGCCGTTGTCGAGATGGCGGGCGAGATAGTGGGAGTGGCGGCGGGCGTTGGCGATGATGGTTTGCATGGCGGATCGGTTTGTGTGGGGTTGGGAGTCGGCAGGTTACAGGCCGTCTGAAAGAAAGGGTTTCAGACGGCCTGTAACTTTTATTGAATCAGTTTGGACACGGTTTTAAACGCCGGATGTTTGGCGTCGCCCAACAATTGGAACAGCACGCTTTCCACGTTCGACACCACCGCACCGGCCGCGCACATCTGTTCCAGCGCATTGGCTTTATTGGCAGGCGCGCGCGAAGCGGTGCACTCGAACGGCACATACACGCCCAACCCCGCCGCGCGCAAATCAAGCACGGTTTGCAGCATACATACATGCGCTTCGGCACCGATCAGTATCACGTTTTCGATATTGCGGCTCTGCAAAAACTGCTGCACTTCGGGTATCAGCGCGGAAAAACGCGTTTTTTCAAACACGGGCGCACCGCCCAGCAAGCCGCCGACAGCGGCAACCGTGTGTCCCAAGCCTTTCGGATACTGCTCGGTGGCCGCAACCGGCACATCTAAAGCCTGCAAGCCTTGCAGCAGCGTGCGGCTGTTTGCCACCATCTCTTCGGCCTGATGGAGCGCGGGGTTGAGGCGCTCCTGAATATCAACCACGATGCAGGCGGTGTTGTCGGGGCGGGGGGAAGTCATCGTATTCTCCTGTTCTTTAACATTATCGGGTTTTCAGACGGCCTAATTATTGACCCGAACGGCGGCAGGGGCAAGGGCGAAGATTATTTAATAAAACGGGATAATTCTTCTTTCATTCATATTAAATAGAGTTATTGCCCAAAACGTAACAGTTTTATAGGTTTGGATAAGGCCGCCCATAGCCTGATTTGACCGCTGAGGCAGCTCTTAAGCCATCTTTACAGAAGTTGATATAAACTGCATCAAAATTTTAAATCGGGTTGATTGTTACGCCCAAATAAATTCTCTTGCATTACTAAAACGCTCTGTTGCTTCTCATCTAAATAAATAACTGCATCATGCTTCCGGTGCAGAAAACCCCGAAATTTCCGAATCATGAGCCGAATTCACAAACTCTCCTTATGCACGGCTGCCGTTTTTGCGTCCGTGCCGTTTGCCGCCGCCCAAGACATACAGGCCGAACGCGAGCGCTGGGCGCTTCATGCGCGCGGCGGCGAGGCGCAGCTTGCCGAATCGGTGGCGCAGCTGGGCAGCCTGTATGCGCAAAGCGGCGATGCCAAAGTGCGCGCCGATTTGATTGCGCTACTGGTGCGGCAGGGCAAACCGGAAGAAGCATTAGCCGTGTGCGCCGGCTGTACGCCCGAAACCTACTCCGCCGACGAATTGGAAAACCTCGCCAAAGCCGCGCGCGACACCAAACAATATCCTCAAGCCGCCGCGCTCTACAGCCAATTGCAGCTTGCCGCACCGCAGCACCAAACCGGTTATCTGGGCAGCGCGCTGGTGGCGGTGGACAGCGAAGACTACGCTGCCGCGCAGCAGCAGATCGAAGCCTACCGCAAGCGTTTCGGCGAAGATAAAGGTATCCGCGAAGCCGAAGCCTATCTGAAACAGCGCACGCAGCCGCTCACCGGCCGGCTGGCCGAGCAGCAGCGCCTGCATGAAGCCGACCCCGCCAACCGCGACCATGTTTTGCAGCTTTACCGCACCGCCGCCCAATTGCAGCTTTTTCCGCAGCAGGAGCGGCTGATGGCGCAATATCCCGACCAATTTAACGAGCAAGACCGTTTGTGGCTGCAAGCCGCCAAATCCGCCGCGTTGCTGCGCGGCGCACGCCAAACTGCCAATCCGGCGCAAATCCGTGCGGCTTATGCCGGTTTGAGCGAAGTGGCGGATAAAGCGGAAGCGGGCAGCCCGCTGCACACGCAGGCGTTGCGCGACCGCTTGGCCGCCGCCGTGGCTGCGGGCAACGAAAAACAGGCGCTGCGCGACTACCGTGTGTTGGCCGCACAGGGCGAACAGCCCGATTACGTGCAGGACGAATACGCCAAAGCCCTGCTGATGGCCGGCAGCCCGCATCAGGCGCGCAAAGTGCTGCACGGGCGCATGAACCGCCAGATGGCGGCGCAGGGCAAGCTCGATCCGGAGCTGGTGGAACTGTTGGTTGAAAGCGATACCGACCTGATGGAGTTCACACAAACTCAGGAGAAAATGAAGCATTGGAATCCGAAAAAATACACGCCCGACTTCACCCACACCGTTGAAGTGGAAAACCCGTATTACGACACCCAATATTTCTGGAACGCCCGCATCGAAGCCTGGAACGGCAATGTGAAAGGCGCGCACAAACTGATGAAAAACTGGCTCGACGAACACCCTGCCGACCCGTGGGCGATGATTCTGGCGGGCGAGCTGTCGCAGATGGACAGCCATGAAGACCGCGCCCTCACCCGATTCGACGGTGCGCGTGAATATTTGGGCGAGCCTAACCAGAAATGGGTGGACGGCAAAGCCGCCGCCGCCCATTTGGCGGCAGGCAACTGGCGGGCGGTAGATGATTTATCCAAAGGTTTGAACCGCCACGATGCCGGCCACAGGGATTTTTGGCGCAGCTACGACGAAGAGCGTGCCGCGCGCTTGGAAATCGGCGGCACGGTGATGAAAGCCACTTCGCCCGAAGACGGCACCGAATGGGCGGAAACGGTGAAACTCTACAGCCCGCGCAGCAGCAGCGGCCATCGTGCCTATGTTGTGCAGCAGCACAATTATGTGCCCAACCACGGCGAGCCGCTGCGCGCCGGCCGCGTGGGGGCGGGTGCCGAAATCAACCTTTATCCGGTGGTGGTGAATGCCGAAGCAGGGCACGGCACGCAGCTGAATGATAAAGCCTACGGCACGCTGGGCGCCGACTGGCGCGTGAACGACTTTGTGGGCTTTACCGCCCGCGCGGCTTTCAACAGCGCCAACACGCCCGTGAAAGCCCTGTGGCAGGGCGTGTATGCCGACGAATACACCTTGGGCGCGGAATACACCCACTCGGCCGCCACCCGTGCGGGCATAGGCGCGGGCGTAATGAAGTTCGACGACGGCAACACCCGCCAAACCGCCAACGCCTGGCTTTCGCACGATATTTTCCAACACAACCGCTGGAAACTGGGCGGTTCGCTGTGGGCGGATTACAGCCGCAACAAAGATAT
>JBHALY010000135.1:0-7114 GCA_041827905.1 Neisseria dentiae | reverse complement strand
GTTTGATGCCGTTTACCAGATAAATGGAAACCGGCACGTGCTCTTTACGCAAAGCGTTCAAAAAAGGATCTTGTAACATTTGCCCTTTAGCGGTCATTTTTATACTCCGTTATTATGGTTTTGAAATATTCGGGAAAACACTTGCCGATTGTAGCCTTGAATGCGTTTTTTTACCAACCTTATTTCGGTAAGAATATGCAAACGTTTTCGGCCCTTTTCCGAAAAGCCTTTAGTTAGGATAGCAATACTGCGGTAAAGTTCAGTTTGTTACGCAGATATTCCGATAAAATGCCGCCGGTTTAAACAGATGAGTCTGTTTTATACCGCCGGCACAAAAGCAAACGGCTGCCCAAGCAGCCGTTTTTTTCAACCTAAGTATAAACGCGCTTCTTATTTGGCAGGTTTAGCAGGCTTGGCAGGAGCTTCGGGAGCCGCAGGCACAGCGGGAGCCGCAGGAGCGGTAGCGGCAGCAGCCGGACGCTCAAAGCCTTTGTCTTTCATGCAGGCATCGAAAGCAGCGCGGTCTTGGGTGTTGCCCACGGTTTGCTGGCACTCTTGCAGAGCTTGCTCAACGGTGATGTTGGTGGTTTCGGGCGCTTTGTCTTTGTTGCTGGAACAAGCGGTCAGGGCCAGAGTTGCGAAAGCGGCAGCGATTAATACTTTTTTCATGAATCAAATCCTTTCAATTGAAATGGTTTTCAGCCGCCCGTGAAGGGACGGGCAGGCATGAACGGCATAAAGCCATAAAGATGCAGAATGAGCTGCATTGTGTAGTCAGAGTGGCTTCGCCTTATTAAGTTTCCAAAAAATCGAAAGGAAATGCTAATGTTTTTTTACGCAAAGCCGGCCGTACGTTAAAAAAACAAATTATTTATAATAAAATGTTTTGCAGGTGAACTTTATTCAAGCCGCGAAAAAAATTTGGCCGTCTGAAAACAAGGTATTCAGACGGCCTTTCAAGCGGATTTCGCATTATGTGCACAGGTTAGTCTGCAACCAGCACCACTTTCATCGCACCATTTTCGGCGGCGTGTTTGAACACATCATATGCCTTTTCCAGCTCGCTGAATTTAAAACGGTGGGTGAGCATTTTGGTATAGTCCACCGAACTGGTCGAAATCGCTTTCATCAGCATTTCGGTGGTGTTGGCGTTAACCAAACCGGTGGTAATGGTGAGGTTTTTGATCCACAGTTTTTCCAGCTTGAAATCAACCGGCACACCGTGCACGCCCACCACAGCCAGATTGCCGCCGGGCTTCACAATATCTTGGCACATATTCCAAGTGGCGGGAATGCCTACTGCTTCGATGGCCACATCCACGCCGTCTTCGCCGACAATATCGATAACCTGTTTGGCCACATCGCCCGAGGCCGGGTTGATGGTGTGGGTGGCACCCAATTCTTTCGCCAAGTTCAGGCGGTTTTCGTCCATATCGCACACAATCAGCACCGAGGGGCTGTATAACTGTGCGGTCAACAATGCAGACATACCCACCGGGCCTGCGCCGGCGATAAATACGGTGTCACCCGGTTTCACATCGCCGTACTGCACACCGATTTCGTGAGCGGTGGGCAACGCATCGCTCAACAGCAGCGCCACTTCTTCGTTCACATTATCGGGCAGCGGAATCAGGCTGTTGTCGGCATAAGGCGTGCGCACATATTCGGCCTGCGTGCCGTCAATCATATAACCGAGAATCCAGCCGCCGTTGCGGCAGTGCGAATACAATTGAACCTTGCAGTTGTCGCAAGTGCAGCATTTGCTCACGCACGAAATGATAACTTTATCGCCTTTTTTAATGTTTTTTACTGCCGAGCCCACTTCTTCAACGATGCCGATGCCTTCGTGGCCGAGAATGCGCCCCGGCTCGATTTCTGGATTTTTGCCTTTCCAAATGCCTAAGTCGGTGCCGCAAATGGTGGTTTTCACGATTTTCACCACCGCATCGGTGGGGTCGATGATCTGCGGCTTGGATTTTTCTTCAAAACGGATGTCGCCCGCGCCGTAATAAGCCATTGCTTTCATGTTTTATCCTCTCAAAATTGTTTGTTGGACGTTACTACGCTTCCGTTTATAGAGTAAACTTTCTTATGCGTCAAATTTATTGTAAAAATTCAATATGTTATACTATAACAAAAGAAATCAGCATAATAAAACAGGCCGTCTGAACGTTTCAGACGGCCTGCTTATATTTATTAAGCGCAACACTTTGAATTAAATAAATTGCCCTTACCCGGCCGTTTGCACCAATTCCAGCGAAGCGGCCAGCAACGATAGGCGCGCCATCACGCCGTACACATACAGGCGGTTGCACTCGCAATCCGGGTTGGCGGAATTGGTTTGCGGCACGCCCAGCGAATCCCATTGGGCAAACACGCGTTTGCAGCGCTCTTCGCTACCCTCTTCCGCGCCCGCCACCGGAATCGCCTGGTTCAGCGGCACAAACACCATACCGCCCGCATTCAGGTTTTCATCGTTGGCGCGCCCTTCGTGCACGCGGAAAAAGCCGCCGATCACGAAACGGTCCATCATATACACCACCGGTTCGGAAACCGCACCGTCGAGCGTTTCATAAGTGTAGATGCCTTCCTGCACAATCACTTCGCTCACTTCCAAGCCTTCTTTGATTTTGGCCATTTTATTGCGGTTTTTGCGGTTCAGGCCGCGCACTTCGTCGGCCGATTTCACGCTCATCACGCCCATGCCGTAGGTGCCCGCATCGGCTTTCACAATCACAAAAGGCTTGTCAGCAATGCCTTTTTCATCATATTTGGCTTGGATTTTCGCCAGCATCCGCTCCACCGCTGCGGCCAGTGCGTCTTCGCCTTCGCGCTCCTGAAAGTCCAGGCCGCCGATTTGCTCGAAATACGGGTTGATGTGCCACACGTCTATGCCCAGCAGTTCGGCAAATTCGGCGGCCACTTGGTCGTAGGCGGCAAAGTGTGCAGTTTTGCGGCGGGTAGTCCAACCACCGTGCAGGGGCGGCAGCACGGTTTGTGCGATGCCCTGTAAAATTTCCGGCACACCGGCCGATAAATCATTGTTCAACAACACCAAACAGGGCGAAAAGCCGTCGGCCAAATGCACGCGCTCGCGGGTGCGTTGCAAAGGCTCGAGCAGGATTTTATTGCCCAGCGCGGTTTCAAACTCGGTGGCTTCGGTAATTTCGGGGTTCAGGCTGCCCAAGCGCACTTCAAAGCCCGCCGAGCGCAGAATATTAGCCAGCGCATACACATTTTGCAGATAAAACGTATTGCGGGTATGGTTTTCGGGCACAATCAGCACCGATTTGGCCTGCGGGCAGGAACGCTCGACCGCGTCTTGCGCGGCGTGCGCTGCCAGTTGGATAAAATTCGGATTCAGGTTGTTGAAACCGCCCGGAAACAGGTTCATATCGATTGAAGCCATTTTATAGCCGGCGTTGCGGATATCGACCGAACCGTAAAAAGGCGGCTTGTGCTGCGCCCACTGCTGACGGAACCAAGCTTCGATTTTGGTTTGGTTGCTTAAGATTTTTCTTTCAAATTCTTGAAGTTGTGCAAGATAAGCGCTAGACATCACGGGCAGCGACATAGTTTCCACCTAAATTAAAAATCGTTAACCCCCGCATGATAGGTTTTTCAGACGGCCTATACAAGCACCAAGATGGTTTATCGATGGTTTATCGATAGCATACAAAGTTATAAACAAGACAAAATGTCCAAAATTTTTAGCCGATTCCAGCAAAAAACCACGCCAAACAATTTTTTAGACATTTTGCTTGCATTCCGCCCCGCAAATCGCTACCATCATGCGATATTTTCTCTGATAACAAAAGCACAAACCATGAAACCGCAAACCCTTTACGATAAACTTTGGAACAGCCACGTTGTGCGCGAAGAAGAAGACGGCACCGTCCTGCTCTATATCGACCGCCACCTTGTGCACGAAGTTACCAGCCCTCAAGCCTTCGAAGGCCTGAAAATGGCCGGCCGCAAACTGTGGCGCATCGACAGCGTGGTTTCCACCGCCGACCACAACACCCCCACCAACGATTGGGACAAAGGCATCCAAGACCCGATTTCCAAACTGCAAGTCGACACCTTGGACAGCAACATCAAAGAGTTCGGCGCGCTGGCTTATTTCCCGTTTAAAGACAAAGGCCAGGGCATTGTGCACGTGATGGGCCCCGAACAGGGCGCCACCCTGCCCGGCATGACCGTGGTTTGCGGCGACTCGCACACTTCCACCCACGGCGCATTCGGCGCGCTGGCGCACGGCATCGGCACTTCCGAAGTCGAGCACACCATGGCCACCCAATGCATTACCGCCAAGAAATCCAAGTCCATGCTGATTAAAGTAAACGGCCGTCTGAAACCCGGCGTAACCGCCAAAGACGTAGCCTTATACATCATCGGCCAAATCGGTACCGCCGGCGGCACCGGTTATGCGGTTGAATTCGGTGGCGAAGCGATCCAAAGCCTGAGCATGGAAGGCCGCATGACCCTGTGCAATATGGCCATCGAAGCCGGCGCGCGCAGCGGCATCGTGGCAGTCGACCAAACCACCATCGATTATGTAAAAGACAAACCGCTTGCCCCCAAAGGCGAAGATTGGGAAAAAGCAGTCGCCTACTGGCAAACGCTGGTTTCTGACGAAGGCGCGGTTTTCGACAAAGTTTACGAGTTCGACGCCGCCAATATCGAACCGCAGGTTACTTGGGGTACATCTCCCGAAATGGTGCTCGACATCAACGGCAAAGTGCCCAACCCCGCCAACGAAGCCGACCCGGTCAAACGCAGCGGCATGGAGCGCGCTCTGGAATACATGGGCTTGGCCGCCGACACCCCGTTAAACCAAATTCCCGTCGATGTGGTATTTATCGGCTCCTGTACCAACAGCCGCATCGAAGACTTGCGCGAAGCCGCCGCCGTGGCCAAAGGCCGCCAAAAAGCCGCCAACGTCAGCCGCGTATTGGTGGTGCCCGGTTCCGGTTTGGTGAAAGAACAGGCAGAGCGCGAAGGCTTGGACAAAATCTTCACCGAAGCCGGCTTCGAATGGCGCGAACCGGGCTGCTCGATGTGCCTGGCGATGAACACCGACCGCCTTTCACCGCAGGAACGTTGCGCCTCCACCTCCAACCGCAACTTCGAAGGCCGCCAAGGTAACGGCGGGCGCACGCATCTGGTTAGCCCCGCGATGGCCGCCGCCGCCGCGGTTGCCGGCCATTTTACCGACGTACGCAGTTTGTAAAGATATGCAGGCCGTCTGAAAAACTTTCAGACGGCCTGCTTCGGAAAATTGTTTTTTAGAACAAACTTTGGCATGATAACAAAGTGCAGTAATGCATATTGTACTTTCAAACCATTAGGAGCTAGAACATGAAAAAACTCGTATTGGCCGCATTGGCCGCCATGGCTTTATTGTCTGCCTGCAACACCGTATCAGGCTTTGGTCAAGACGTATCCAAAGCCGGCAACAAGTTAGAAGAAGCCGCAGACCGCTAATAAGCTTTAGCTAAAAGATGGAATTTTGGCGGCAAATGCGGTACTTTGCCGCCAAAATATCATCAACCGAATGCAAAAAGAAAAGGCAAGGAGAAAAATAATGGTGAGCAAAGCCTTAAAATATATGGTTTTACCTTTAGCATTATTGACAACAGCCTGCTCACAAAATCAACTGCCGGCAGCCCAAAATACTGCCAAGCCTGCACATACCCAGCATCTTGAAAGCAAGCAAGAAATTATTAATCTGTTGAAACGCTACCAACAAGCCATGCGTACAGCCGATTTGGAAGGTATTGCCGCCACATTGCATGATGAGGTTGTTACCACATTTCAAGGTAAACCAACCACGCGCGGAAAATCGGCCGTGATACAAAATTATCGAGCTAATTTTCAAGCTATGGATTTTTCAGGCATTGAGTATCTGATTGACGAAATCGATACCGCACAAGATTTAGCGGTTGTCAGCACTTATCATCCTGTAGGCTCTTTTGTGACAAACAAAAAAGAGCGCAAAAAAATTATGGATCACAACCGCGAATTATTTGTATTGAAGAAAGTGCAGGGGCAATGGTTGATTTACCGCTATATGTATAACCAAACACCCGAACAAGCCAAATAAAAAGCAACGTGGCAGATGAATCCGCATTACATTTTCAAACCATGAAAGTACACGCATGAAAGCCTTTACCCAAATTACCGCGCTGGTTGCCCCGCTCGACCGCGCCAACGTCGATACCGACGCCATTATCCCCAAACAGTTCTTAAAATCCATTAAGCGCAGCGGCTTCGGCCCTAATGCCTTCGACGAATGGCGCTACCTCGACCACGGCGAGCCGGGCATGGACAACAGCAAACGCCCGCTCAACCCCGATTTTTCGCTCAATCAGCCGCGCTACCAAGGTGCGCAGATTCTGCTTACCCGTAAAAACTTCGGCTGCGGCTCCTCGCGCGAGCACGCCCCGTGGGCGCTCGACGACTACGGCTTCCGCGCCGTTATCGCCCCCAGCTTTGCCGATATTTTCTTCAACAATTGCTACAAAAACGGCCTGCTGCCGATTGTGTTGAGCGAAGAAGAAGTCGACCAACTGTTTAAAGAAGTGGAAGCCAACGAAGGCTACCGGTTGGCTATTGATTTGGAAAAACAAACTCTTACCACACCGAACGGCCAAATATTTACTTTCGACATCACCGAACACCGCAAATACTGCCTGTTAAACGGTCTCGACGAAATCGGCCTCACCCTGCAACACGCCGATGAAATCAAAGCGTTTGAAGAAAAGCGCAAAGCCTCGCAGCCCTGGCTGTTTAATGCTTGATTTCTCACTCACCCAATAAAGCGATAGTTGGGTTATTGCAAAAATATCTTAAAGGCCGTCTGAAAACTTAATGTTTCAGACGGCCTGACTCAATATTCATAGTTAAACCAATTGCTTAATAACAATTCTGCCATGCTCAGGCTTGATGCGCGTACTTTTTCTTAAGTTGATTTAGGCGTAAGGGACAAAATGGGTGCTAAAAATCCTTGAAAGCCTTATCCTGAAAGGATTTCAAGGATTCAAAGGTTTTGAACACAAAAAATGCCCTTTTTGCACCTCCCGAAGCATTAAACGTAACGGCACTAGAAACG